>NZ_JANLGL010000254.1:0-7076 GCF_024655625.1 Pseudomonas sp. 18.1.10 | reverse complement strand
AGCCAATACATATGCAAGCTGACCCACCGCATTCGCGAGCAAGCCCGCTCCCACAATGGTTCTTTGGTGTCCACTGGATTGAGGTCATCACACAAGGCTTCTATCCCTGTAAACTGCGCCTCTTTGGCCCACGTCATGGAGAGCCCGGCATGTCCGCTTCGATCCTGTATATCCACGGCTTCAACAGTGCGCCGGCATCCAACAAGGCCAGCCAGTTGATCCGTGTGATGGATGCCCTCGGCCTGGCCGACCAGCTGCGCGTGCCGGCCCTGCATCACCACCCGCGTCAGGCAATTCCCCAGCTGGAAGCGGCGATCGCTGAACTGGGGCGCCCGCTGCTGGTCGGCAGCTCACTCGGCGGCTACTATGCAACCCATCTTGCCGAGCGCCATGGCCTCAAGGCGCTGCTGGTCAACCCGGCCGTCAGCCCCCATCGGATGTTCGACGGTTACCTGGGCACCCAGAAGAACCTCTACACCGATGAAACCTGGGAGTTGACCCACGACCACGTCACGGCCCTGGCCGAGTTGGAAGTGGTGGCGCCCCAGGACGCCGGGCGTTACCAGGTGTGGTTGCAAACCGGCGATGAAACGCTGGATTATCGCCTCGCCCAACAGTACTACCGGGCCTGTGCCTTGCGCATCCAGGCCGGCGGCGACCATGGTTACCAGGGGTTCGCCCAGCAATTGCCGGCGCTCTTGAGTTTTGCCGGCATTGGCGCAGATCAGTATCAATCCTTCGATTTTTCGTCACTGTAGAAATCGCAGGTCACTTTTTAATCGAACGACTCACGACGAGACCCCATGGCCACTCCCAGCGCTAGCTCTTATAACGCCGACGCCATCGAAGTCCTCTCGGGCCTCGACCCGGTGCGCAAACGCCCCGGCATGTACACCGACACCAGCCGGCCGAACCACCTTGCCCAGGAAGTCATCGACAACAGCGTCGACGAAGCCCTGGCCGGCCACGCCAAGTCGGTGCACGTCATTCTTCACGCCGACCATTCCCTGGAAGTGTCCGACGACGGCCGTGGCATGCCGGTGGACATCCACCCGGAAGAGGGCGTGCCGGGCGTCGAGCTGATCCTTACCAAGCTGCACGCCGGCGGCAAGTTCTCCAACAAGAACTACCAGTTTTCCGGTGGCTTGCACGGCGTGGGGATTTCCGTGGTCAACGCCCTGTCCACGCTGGTGCGGGTCCGGGTCAAGCGCGATGGCAACGAATACGAGATGACCTTCGCCGATGGCTACAAAGCCACCGACCTGGCCGTGATCGGCACCGTTGGCAAGCGCAACACCGGGACCAGCGTGTACTTCGCGCCGGACCCGAAATACTTCGATTCGCCGAAATTTTCCATCAGCCGCCTCAAGCACGTGCTCAAGGCCAAGGCTGTGCTGTGCCCGGGCCTGCTCGTCACCTTTGAAGACAAAGGCACCGGCGAGAAGGTCGAATGGCACTACGAAGACGGCCTGCGCTCCTACCTGGAAGACTCCGTCAGCGACTTCGAACGCCTGCCCAACGAGCCGTTCTGCGGCAGCCTAGCCGGCAATAAAGAAGCCGTCGACTGGGCCCTGTTGTGGCTGCCCGAAGGCGGCGACAGCGTGCAGGAAAGCTACGTCAACCTGATCCCCACGGCCCAGGGCGGCACCCACGTCAACGGCTTGCGCCAGGGCTTGCTCGATGCCATGCGCGAATTCTGCGAATACCGCAGCCTGCTGCCGCGCGGCGTGAAGCTGGCGCCGGAAGACGTGTGGGAGCGCATTGCGTTCGTGCTGTCGATGAAAATGCAGGAGCCGCAATTCTCCGGCCAGACCAAAGAGCGCCTGTCGTCCCGCGAGGCGGCGGCGTTTGTTTCGGGCGTGGTCAAGGATGCGTTCAGCCTGTGGCTTAATGAACACCCGGAGCTGGGCCTGGCCCTGGCGGAGCTGGCGATCAACAACGCCGGCCGTCGCTTGAAGGCCAGCAAGAAGGTCGAGCGCAAGCGCATCACCGCCGGTCCGGCACTGCCGGGCAAGCTGGCCGACTGCGCCGGGCAAGACCCGATGCGCTCCGAGCTGTTCCTGGTGGAAGGTGATTCCGCCGGTGGTTCGGCCAAGCAAGCGCGGGATAAAGAGTTCCAGGCGATCCTGCCGTTGCGCGGCAAGATCCTCAACACCTGGGAAGTCGATGGCAGCGAAGTCCTGGCCAGCCAGGAAGTGCACAACATCGCCGTGGCCATCGGCGTCGATCCGGGCGCGGCGGACATGAGCCAGCTGCGCTACGGCAAGATCTGCATCCTCGCCGACGCCGACTCCGACGGCCTACACATCGCCACCTTGCTGTGCGCGTTGTTCGTCCAGCACTTCCGCCCATTGGTGGATGCCGGTCACGTCTACGTCGCCATGCCGCCGCTGTACCGCATCGACCTCGGCAAAGAGATCTTCTACGCCCTCGACGAAGCCGAGCGCGATGGCATCCTCGACCGCCTGGTGGCCGAGAAGAAACGCGGCAAGCCACAGGTCACGCGATTCAAAGGCCTGGGTGAAATGAACCCGCCGCAACTGCGCGAAACCACCATGGACCCGAACACCCGGCGCCTGGTGCAGTTGACCCTGGAAGACTACGCCGCCACGTCGGAAATGATGGACATGCTGCTGGCGAAAAAACGCGCACCGGACCGCAAGTCCTGGCTGGAATCCAAAGGCAACCTTGCCGAGGTGCTGGGCTGATGCGCACAGGTTTCGCCCTGGCGATCCTGATGTGGAGCGGGTTGGTGGCGACCTCGGTCGTTGCCGCGCCCGTGGCTGAGCTGAAACTCGTCTCCGAACACGCGGTGGACGGCATGCGCGGCGGCAACCTGTCGGGCCTGGCCTTGTGTGGCAAGGAACTGTGGACGGTTTCCGACCGTGATGACGACCAGATCTATCGCCTGGATATCAGCGCGCCGACCTGGCAGGCCGAAACGGTGAAGATCGACGTGCCGCCGGTGCCGGAGTCCGGCTTGCCCTGGGGTTTGCGCTCGCGCACCAAGGCTGCGTCGTTCATTCGTGGTGGCGACCTGGATTTTGAAGGCATCAGCTGCGATGCCGCGGGTAACCGCTACATTGTCAGCGAAGCCCATGCGGCGGTGCTGCAAGTGCCGGTGAACGGCGCGCCCGAGTGGTTGAAAATCGCCCCAGGCATGGTGCGTGAAGCGCGGGCCAGCGGCATGTTGCTGCACTTCAATGCGTTGTTTGAGGGGCTGGCGATCAATCCTGAAGGCAATCAGATTTGGCTGGCAGCCGAGCGCGAAAGGCGCGGCCTAATCTCGATCAAGCGTGGGCAAAGCGTGTGGGATTGCGACGGGCCGTGTGTATTGCTCAGCGAAGCCGGCCAGGAAGTGCAGCCGGTCAAGTTCACCCATGCCAAGGCCGTGTCCAAGGACTTTGCCGACCTGGCGCTGTTCAACGGCAAGCTGTTTACCCTGGAGCGCAATGCGTTCCAGATCTGCCGACGCGATGCGGTCACGGCCAAGGTCGAGCTGTGCTGGTCGTTTGCCGACGAAACCCTGACGCCCGAGCGGCGCTATCCTCAGGCCTATGGCCTGGCCGAAGCCCTGGTGGTGGACGCAGACGGTGCCTGGCTGGGCATCGACAACAACTTCGGCCCCCGCGCCGATGGTGAAAAACGCCCGGTGGTCTATCGTTTCGCCGCCCCGGCCGGTGGCTGGAGTGCCCAGCCATGAACCCTGATTTTTTTGAATTGACCCGGCGCCGCGGCATTTCCGCCGCGCCTTACCCAATGATGAGGCCCGCATGAGTGACATCCTTGCAGACAGCTTAGATGGCGTAGAACGCCGGTCGCTGGCTGACTTCACCGAAAGTGCCTACCTCAACTACTCCATGTACGTAATCATGGACCGTGCCTTGCCGCATATCGGCGACGGCCTGAAGCCCGTGCAACGGCGCATCATCTACGCCATGAGTGAGTTGGGCCTGGACGCTGATTCCAAGCACAAGAAGTCGGCGCGTACCGTCGGCGACGTGCTGGGCAAGTTCCACCCCCACGGCGACTCCGCCTGCTACGAAGCCATGGTGCTGATGGCCCAGCCGTTCAGCTACCGCTACACGCTGGTGGACGGTCAGGGCAACTGGGGTGCGCCGGATGATCCGAAGTCCTTCGCCGCCATGCGTTACACCGAGGCGCGCCTGTCGCGTTACTCGGAAGTGTTGCTGAGCGAGCTGGGGCAGGGCACCGCCGATTGGGGCCCGAACTTCGACGGCACGCTCGACGAGCCGCTGGTGTTGCCGGCACGTTTGCCGAATATCCTCCTCAATGGCACCACCGGCATCGCCGTGGGCATGGCCACCGACGTGCCGCCGCATAACCTGCGTGAAGTGGCCACGGCGTGCGTGCGCTTGCTCGATGAGCCCAAGGCCACGGTCGAGCAGCTCTGCGAGCATATCCAGGGCCCGGACTACCCGACCGAGGCGGAAATCATCACGCCGCGCGCCGACTTGCTGAAGATGTACGAAACCGGCAAGGGCTCGGTGCGCATGCGCGCCGTGTACCACATCGAAGATGGCGACATTATCGTCACTGCGCTGCCGCACCAGGTGTCTGGCGCCAAGGTGCTGGAACAGATCGCCGCACTGATGCAGGCCAAGCCGTCGAAACTGCCGCAAGTGGCCGACCTGCGTGACGAGTCCGACCACGAAAACCCGTGCCGCATCGTGATTATCCCGACCAACAGCCGGGTCGATCACGAAGTGCTGATGCAGCATTTGTTCGCCAGCACCGACCTCGAGTCGAGCTACCGGGTCAACGTCAACATCATCGGCCTGGACGGCAAGCCGCAGCTGAAAAACCTGCGCAACCTGCTGGTGGAATGGCTGGAGTTCCGCGTGCAGACCGTGCGTCGCCGCCTGCAATTCCGCCTGGACAAGGTCGAGCGCCGCTTGCACCTGTTGGACGGCTTGTTGATTGCCTACCTCAACCTGGATGAAGTGATCCACATCATCCGTACGGCCGAGCACCCCAAGTCCGCGCTGATCGAGCGTTTCCAATTGAGCGAGACCCAGGCTGAATACATCCTGGAAACGCGTTTGCGCCAGTTGGCACGCCTGGAAGAAATGAAGCTGCGCGACGAACAAGACGCGCTGCTCAAGGAACAAGCCAAGCTGCAAGCCCTGTTGGGCAGCGAAACCAAGCTGAAGAAGCTGGTGCGCACCGAATTGATTAAGGACGCCGAAACCTACGGCGACGACCGCCGCTCGCCAATCGTCCAGCGCGCCGAAGCCAAGGCGCTGACCGAAACCGAGCTGCTGCCAAACGAGAAAATTACCGTCGTTCTGTCGGAAAAGGGTTGGGTTCGTTCGGCCAAGGGGCATGATATTGACGCCACCGGCCTGTCGTACAAGGCGGGCGACGGCTTCAAGACCGCTGCGGCCGGGCGTTCCAACCAGTTTGCGGTGTTTATCGACTCGACCGGGCGCAGCTATTCGGTGCCGGCTCACACCTTGCCGTCTGCACGGGGCCAGGGCGAGCCGCTGACCGGGCGCCTGACGCCGCCGCCGGGGGCGAATTTCGAGTGCGTGCTGCTGCCGGAGGACGATTCGCTGTACGTGATTGCGTCGGACGCGGGTTACGGCTTCGTGGTCAAGGGTGAAGACCTGCAGGCCAAGAACAAGGCGGGCAAGGCCCTGTTGAGCCTGCCGAACAACGCCAAGGTGATCCTGCCGCGGCCGGTGGACGATCGCGAAAGCAACTGGCTGGCCTCGGTGACCACCGAGGGGCGTTTGCTGGTGTTCAAGATCAGCGACCTGCCGCAGCTGGGCAAGGGCAAGGGCAACAAGATCATCGGCATTCCTGGCGAGCGCGTGGCCAGTCGCGAAGAGTACGTGACCGACATCGCAGTGATCCCGGAAGGCGCGACCCTGGTGCTGCAGGCCGGTAAGCGCACGTTGTCGCTGCGTCCTGACGACCTTGAGCACTACAAGGGTGAGCGTGGTCGGCGTGGCAACAAACTGCCACGGGGCTTCCAGCGTGTGGATGCTTTGTTGGTGGAAGCGCCGGTTTAACGCGTATTAGAGCCCTCGATCTACGATTTAACGCGTAGATCGACGCTTTGGCGCTGGAGTCATGGCGCATATTCACGGATGATATGGCCTTTCCAGCGCCGGCGTGGCCGCGCGTATTTAGGGTTTTTTCAGTATTAGTTGTGGTTCGCCGTGTGGCAGCCACCTGGATGGGATGATGACCGCTCCACGCGTTCCTTTATTTTTGATGCTCGCTGGCCTGTTGGGGTTGGCGGGTTGCAGCACGCACCAGCCGGTGTCGCTGTACCAGCTGGACAGCGGCAGCCCCGCGCAGCCAGCCCAGGCTGCCGGCATGGCGGTCTTGCTCGGCCCGGTCGTCGTGGCGGACTACCTGCAACGCGAAACCCTGCTGCAACGTCAGAACGACGGCAGCCTGCAAGGTTCCACCGATGGTCGTTGGGCGGGCAGTTTGTCGTCCGACATCAACCAGCTGATGCTGCGCCAAGTGGCCGGTCACCTGGACAGCCAGCGTGTGGTGCTGGCGCCTGCGCCAGCGGCGTTCAGCCCGGATGTGCAGGTCTTGCTGACCATCACGCGCCTGGACTCCGGCACCTCGCAGCCGGCGATCCTGGATGCCCAGTGGCGCCTGATCGACCGCCGTGGCCAGGTACGCGACAGCCGCATCGTGCACTTGCAGGAAGAGCACGCCGGCACCACCGCGTCCCAGGTCCAGGCCCAGGGCGTGTTGTTGCAGCATTTGGCACAGCAGTTGTCGGTGGCCCTCAAGCCATTGGCCAACCAGGCGCCGATTGCCGAGGCGCCGCGCAAGCAGGCCCCGGTGCAGACGGCCAAGCCGGCTGAGCCGCAGAAGCCGAAGATGCCGATGGCAACGCCGATTCGTACGGATATGGAAGTGTTCAGGTTCTGATCTGAATCGCAGACAAAAAAAGGCCCGCTGATTCAGCGGGCCTTTTTGTTTGTGCGCGGTTCCGATGTCACCGAAGGTCACCTGTGGGAGCGGGCTTGTGTGGGAGCGGGCTTGCTCGCGAAAGCGGTGATTCAGTCACTGATGTATCGACT
>NZ_JANLGL010000253.1:0-7099 GCF_024655625.1 Pseudomonas sp. 18.1.10 | reverse complement strand
CGGTGTGTCAGTCAAAGATGTATCCACTGATCCACCGCATTCGCGAGCAAGCCCGCTCCCACATTTGGACCTGCATCTATCTTGAGACCTTCACAAATCCAGGCTTGAGGCCAAACACCTCAACCCCCTGAGGGGTCGCTTGCCCGGTGGTGACCTTGACCCGCTCCACCGGTTTGTCCAGCGCCTCGCGATACTCCACCTCGCCAGCGCTGATGGCTTGCGCCGGCACCACCATCGCCTGCGCATTGTTGTAGGTCACGATGGTCAGCCGCGCACTCATCCCCAGCCGCACCCGCTGCAACTGCTGCGGCGTGAGTTGGGGAATCGACAGCGTCACCGGAAATTGCGCACTGCCCTGGCTGTCGCTGGTCATCGCCAGGCCGCTGACCACACTCACCGAGCCGTTGAGCCGTTCGCCGTCAAAGCCGTCCCCCAGCACTTCCACCGCCTGGCCCTGATGCAGTCGGTTGATGTCCAGCTCCGAGACCTTGGTGACGATTTTCAGCCGCTCGATATTGGCCAGGCCAAACAGCACCTGGCCCTGGCTGACCTTGCTGCCCGCCTGCACCGGGGCGTTGCTGGCGCCGGCTTGCGGGGTGTTGGCGCCGGGGGCCGGGACGACGATGCCGGAGAACGGCGCCTTGACCTCGCGGGCTTCCAGCAGTTGGCGCAGGGCGTCGTACTTGACCGTGGCGTTGGTCAGTTCCATCTCGGCGATCTGCCGGTATTCGCCCTTGCCCTGGTCGATGGCCTGTTGCAGTTCGCCGCGCGCGGAGGCGAGGTCCAGTTGCTGCTGTTGGGTTTGCTGCTTGAGCTCGTCCAGTTCGTTGCGCGGGATGATGCCGCGCTGGAACAGGTTTTCGCTTTCGGTGAGTTTGCGCTGGGTGTTGCCGGCGCTCATCTCGGCGGTGCGCAGGCTGCGGCGGGCGCGGCTGACGGCGGGGCCGTTGTCCCAGTCCTGCATCTCTTGCACGGTGCGCCGCGCCTTGAGCTGGGCGGACAGGGCGTCGCGCAGTTGCACTTCAAGGGTGGCCGGGTCCATGCGCAGCAACACCTGGCCGGCTTCGACCCGCTGGCCTTGCTCCACCAGGTTGGCCTGCACATTGCCGTCAAACGGTGCGGTGAGGGTGATCGTGGTGTCGGGCTCGATCTTGCCCACCAGGCCGATCTGGTGCACCAGCGCGTCGGGCTGCACGGCCAGCCATTGTTCGCTGGCGGCGGGGCTTTGGGCCGGGCTGCGCAGGGCGAACCCGGCGGCGGCCACCAGCAGGATCAACAGCGCGCCGATCAGGCGTTTGCGATTAGTAGTCATTGAGGGCGATTTCCCAACTTTCCAGTGTCATGCCCAGGGTCAAGTCGAGCTGGGTCTGGGCGTTCAGATAAGCGATCAGCGCGTTGAGCTGGGCGTTTTCGGCGTTGCGTAAATCGCTCTCGAAACTCAGCACCTGGAAGTTGGTGGAGCGCCCGGCGCTGAGTTTTTCCCGTTCGATGTCGATCTTGCGCCGCGACAGTTCCACAGCGCGCTGGGAGATTTCGTATTGGCGCCAGCGCGTGCCGAGGTCGCGCACCACGTCGTTGACGCTGCGTTCCAGTTCCTGGCGCGCGTCGGTGATGCGGATCTCCTGGTCCTGCACGTTCACCCGCGCGCGCACTTCGGCCTGGCGCGTGCTGATGTCGCCGATGGGGATCTGCACCTGCACGCCGGCGTAGCTGTCCCAGGTGCGGTTGTTGCCGCTGCCGTTGTCATTGTTGTAGGTGTCGCGCAGCTGGTTCGCGCCGGCCACCAGGTCCACTTGCCAGCGCCCGGAGTCCTTGGCGATCACCAAGTTGAGGTCGGCCTGCTGGCTGCCGAGCAGGGCGGCGAGGTATTCCGGTTGCTGGTTCTGCGCCAGGTTGAAGGCTTGGCGTTTGTCGATCTGCATGGGCTTGGCCTCCAGGGCTTCGGTGGCGCGAATCGGCGTGGACAGGTCCAGGGCGAGCAGGCGCAGCAGGGCCAGGCGGCTGCTGTCGAGCTGGTTCTGCGCTTCTTCGACGCCCAGTTGCTGGGTGGCGATATCGGCTTCGGTCTGCACGATTTCAAACTCGGCCATGCGCCCGGCGGCGATCAGCGCCTTGTTCACTTCCAGCAAGGTGCTGGAGCGTTTCAGGGCGTCCTGCACGATGCCCAGTTGTTCCTGGGCGCGCAGCAGTTCGCGGTAGGTAGCGATGATCTGGCTGATGGTTTGCGCCACGGTGGCCTTGAGGTTGAGGCGGTTGGCCTGCTCCGCCAGGCGCGACAGGCGCAGCGGCGCGGTGGTGGCGTCCCAGCCGGCGCCGCGAATCAGTGGCTGGATGATCGCCAGGTCGAGGCCGTCACTGCGGTAGCGGCCGGCACGGTCGGCGGTGTTCAGTTGTTGGGTCCAGCCCATGCTCAGGCGCGTGCCGTATTCACCGAGCAGGCTGGTGGCCGGCGCCACGTTGGCGTTGCGCGCGTTGTCGGCGCTGCCACGGGTGCTGCGGTAGTAGCTGTTGAGGGTGAGCTTGGGGTTGAAGGTGTCTTCGGCAACGCGCAGGTCGAACTTCTGCGCCACCCGTTGCAGGTACGCGCTGCGGATCGCCGGGTTGTTGCGCAGGCCCAGGTACACCGCGTCGCCCAGGGTCACGCTGGTGACTTGGGCGTTCAGCGAGACACTGCGGCTGCTGCTGGGCAAGGAAGGGTTGATCGCGATGTCGGCGGCCGCGCACGGCAGGCTCAGCAGCGCCAGGAACAGCAGGCACTTATTCATCGCGCAAGGCCTCCACCGGTTGCAACCGGGACGCCGAGACCGCCGGGTAGATGCCGAAGAACAGCCCCACCAGCAGCGTGCTGCCGACCCCGAGGGGCAGGGCGGCGGCGGCGAGGGTGAACGCCCAGCCTGACAGCCAGGCGTAGAGCCAGGCGGCGGTCATGCCGAGTACCGCGCCGCAGGCGGCGCCCACGGCGGTGAGGGTCACGGCTTCGAGCAGGAACAGGTTGCGGATATCCCGCTGGCGCGCGCCGAGGGCCATGCGGATTCCGATCTCGCGGCGCCGCTCCGAGACGTTCATCAGCATCACGTTCATCACGCCGACGCCGCCGCCCACCAGGGAAATCGCGCCGAGGGCCAGCAGCAGGTAGGCGAAGGTGCGGCTTTGGCGGGTCATGCCGTCGATCATTTGCTGGGGCACCTGGATGTCCACGGTGTGGTCGCTGAGCTGGCGTTGCAGGACGGCGCTGGTGGCTTTGGCCATGGCCTCCATGTCCTGGCCGGGGGCGGCGCGGATCACCACGTTGCCGATCTGCGGGCTGGCGTAGATGCGTTGCATGCCTGCGGCGGGGATAAACAACGATTCGTCGCCCTGCACCGGCATCAACAGCGCGCGGGGCTGGCTGTGCAGGATGCCGACGATGAGGAACAGGTAGTCGTTGATGCGCAGCCGTTCCCCCAGTTTCAGTGGGTCGCCGGGCGCGCTCAGGGTCTGGGCGAGTTGGCCGCCGATCACGGCGAAGGTTTCGTTGGCGTCGAAGTCCGACAGGAAGCGACCTTCGCGCAGGCTCAGGCGCATGGCGTCCTGGATGCCCGGCGTGCTGCCGACCAGGTTGGCGTTGGCGGTGCGGCCATGGAACACCACCGGCCCGCTGAACAGGCTGAGCGCGCCGATATGGGCGATGCCCGGCACGGCCTGGCGCACGGCGTCGAGGTCCAGGTGCGTGCGCATGGGGCGGCTGCTGCCGACCTTGGCTGGGAACTGCGCGACCAGGGTGTCGGTGCCCATGTCCTTGAAGATCAGCGCCGCGTCCACCGCCGCGTTGTGGCCGATGTTGATGAGCGCCACCACCGAGGAGCTGCCGATGACGATGCCCAGCAGCGCCAGCACCGAGCGTTTGCCCAGGGTGCGCAGGCTGACGAACGCTTCATGCAGCAGTTGGCTCAGGCTCTGCTCGACCCGCAGGCTCATGGGCGCGGGGCCTCTTGCACCACGCCGTTGCGCACGAGGATCTGGCGGTCCAGGCGCGCGGCGATCTGCGCGTCGTGGGTGACGATAATCAAGGTGACGTGCTGCTCGCGGTTGAGGGCCAGGAGCAGGTCCATGATGTCCTGGGCGGTGCTGCTGTCGAGGTTGCCGGTGGGTTCGTCGGCCAGGATCACCGAGGGGGTGCCCACCAGCGCCCGGGCGATGGCGACGCGTTGGCGCTGGCCGCCGGAGAGGTCGGCGGGGCGGTGGTGGGCGCGGTCGGCCAGGCCGACTTGTTCGAGCATGCGCAGGGCTTGCTCTATCGATTCGTGACGCGAGATGCCGCGATAACTCAGGGGCAGCGCGACGTTGTCCAGCGCACTGAGGCGCGGCAGCAGGTTGAAGCTCTGGAACACAAAGCCGATCTGCTGGTTGCGGATCGCCGCCAGCTCATCAGGGCTGGCGTTGAAGATATCGTGCCCGGCGAAGTGGTACTGGCCGCAGTTGGGCAAGTCCAGCAGGCCGAGGATATTGAGCAGGGTACTTTTGCCGGAACCAGAGGCGCCGAGGATGCCGCAGCTGTCGCCACGGGCGATGGCCAGGCTGACGTCATTGAGAATGGACAGGTGTTGCCCGGCCAGCTGATAGCGTTTGCCGATGCCTTGCAGGGAGATCAAGCCTGGGTGCGCGGGGGTATCTGTCATCATGACTACGCCTTCAGTCTCGCCGCTGCTGCCATGCCCCCGGTAAAGCCTTGTAACAAGTTCGGGAGCTGCCTGGTGCGCGTCACGGACTGGTTTTAGTTCTTGTTTTTAAAATATTGTTTGAATAGTAACTGCGTTCAACCGGCTCCGCCAGCCGTCGATGTAGAGCGTTTTTACCCTTTGAAACGATTCATCTGAAAGGCATTCAGGGCCAGGAAAAACTCCCTGACTGGCCGTCATATGCCTATCCACAAGGGCTCTGGGTAATATGGCGGTGTGTCACTACTTGCTTTCGGCCAGCCGCCCCGGTATAAAAAATCAAATTATTTTTTAAAACAATATTTCCGCCGTGGAACTCTTATGGTCGCGAAGAAACTCAGCGCTCCAAACGTTACCAAAACTCGATTGCTGGATGCGACTGAGGCCCTCTTCATCAAGTACGGATACGACGCGGTTTTGTTGCGGCAGATTACCGAGCGTGCCCAGGTCAACCTGGCGGCGGTGAACTATCACTTCGGGGACAAGGATTCCCTGATGAAAACCCTGCTGATGCAGCGCCTGGAACCGCTCAACGAGCAGCGCCTGGAACTGTTGGCACGCTGTGAAGCCGAAGCCGACGGCCCCCTCGACTGTGACACCTTGCTCGGCGTGCTATTTGCCCCGGCCATGGGCCTGGAGCGCAGCGATCCGGCAAGCGCCAGTGGGGAAGGGCGTTCCTTCATCCGTTTCCTCGGCCGCGTCTACAGCGACACCTCGCCGTTCATCCAGGAATACCTCAAGGTGCATTACCAGCCGGTGTTCCAGCGCTTCTTCGAAGCCTTCGCCCTGGCCCTGCCGGACTTGCCGCGCAACGAGCTGGGCGTGCGCCTGCAGTTTGCCCTCAAGGCGATTTCCGGGGTGATGGCCGGCACCGAACTGCGCCTGCTGATGAATTCCATGAGCCTGGGCCGCCCGGCGACGGATGCCGAGGTGATGGCCAAATTGATCACCCTGGTGTCGGCGGCGATTCGCGTGCCGCAGCAGAGCCCTGAGGCCGAAACCGCGTTGGCGCGGGTATTGGATACCCAGCGTGCGATTCGTGAACAAGCGTCGGCGCCGGCCGTGAAGGCCTCGCGCTAAAGCAAATCCGAGGCAAAAAAAAGCCCGCTGGGGCGGCGGGCTTGATATGCAACATTTGTAACGGATGAGGCTTCACACTACGGCTCGAGATGTGAATAAAGCGTGAAAACTTTGTAAGGCAAAGTGTGAAATTGTAAATGTTTCGGATTATGCCGATTCAAATTTTCCAGTGCCCAGCGGTCTTGGCCAGTCGCTGGCGCATTCCATCCACGTTTTGCGCCAATTGCAGCGTCAACAATCGATACCCATCCAGGGCGCTATACACCGGTGCGTCCAACGCGGGTTCGGTCCCAGTGGTGTGGCTTGGCCGCTCCAACCGCTCCGTCACCCCCGACTTCAACGCTCGCGCCATCCCCACCAGTTGCACGCGAATCTGCCGATGCTCGGCTTTCAGCATGATTTGCATCCGCGCCATCGCTTGTTCATCCCGCGGGTCGGGCCGGGTGTTGCCCAGAATCTCCAGGGTGCTGATGCACAGCCGCAGATGGCGCTGGATCGCATCCAGTTCCGTCATCGAAATCCGCACTTCCTTGGATACCGACGGCATCAGCGAGCGTAGTTGCAGCATCGCCGCGTTCAGGCGGTTCAGCAGTTTGAAGTGCTCATCATCGGTGACCGACCGGCCGCTGATAATCCGGTTGTAAATCTCGGCACAATCACGCAACGCACTGGCCAGGTTGTAGCGCCACGAATACACCGCATACAAAGGCAGGGCGAACGAGAAGGCCAGCGCCAGCACGATACCGATAAGGATATCCACCGTGCGCCACAAGCCGTCCGACACCGGGTTGTCCCCATGCCCGGCGACGATAAATACGGTGATCGCCGACAGCAGCGCGATGTACCCGCCCTTGCCAATGGCGTGATAGGAAAAGAACCCACACACCACCGACATCAACAGATAGGTCAGCAAAGGCTGGCCGAGCCACGCCTGTTGCAGCACCAACAGCAAGCCGACACTGGCGCCGATCAAGGTGCCGTAGGCGCGCTCCACGGCTTTCTTGCCGATATTGCCGTGGTGCTGCAAGCCGCCGATTACGATGAGCATGGTCACCGACGCCCATTCACCGTGGGGCAGGTTGATGCCGGTGGTCAGCAGGATCGTCGCCAGCAAGCCGATGGACACGCGCACGGCGTGGATCAGTTTGGCGTGGCGATAGCGGCGGTACGGGTCGAGCAGCGGGCGCAGCAGGCGCCGGGCGAAGAGGGGCAGGTTCATCGGTGGTAAAGGGGCCTCGGTAGTCAGGAATAACGCGGTTCAAATGTGGGAGCGGGCTTGCTCGCGAATGCGGTCTACCAGTGACAGATGTACTGGCTGATCC
>NZ_JANLGL010000252.1:0-7181 GCF_024655625.1 Pseudomonas sp. 18.1.10 | reverse complement strand
TGCAGTGGGTCAGTAAATACATCTGTTGACTGACACTCAGCATTCGCGAGCAAGCCCGCTCCCACATTTTTAACCGCGTCGTTGATCAGAGCGCTTTAACGTCGATGATTTCAACGTCAAAGGTCAAGGTTTTACCGGCCAACGGGTGGTTGAAGTCGATGGTCACTTGCGTGTCATCGAAGGTTTTCACCACGCCAGGCAATTCGGTATTCGCCGCATCATTGAAAATCACCAGCAAGCCTTCCGACAGGTCCATGCCTTCGAACTGCGAACGCGGGATGATCTGCACGTTTTGCGGGTTGGGCTGGCCAAAGGCGTTTTCCGGCAGGATTTGCAGGTTGCGCTTGTCGCCAGCCTTGAAGCCGAACAGAGCCGCTTCGAAACCCGGCAGCAGGTTGCCGTCGCCGACCTTGAAGGTCGCCGGGGCTTTGTCGAACGTGCTGTCGACCGTGTCGCCATTCTCCAGGCGCAGTGCGAAATGCAAGGTGACTTCCGTGTTCTGGCCGATGCGTTGCTCAGCCAATACCTGATCAGTCATTGACGGTCTCTCCGGTTTTCTTACTTTTGAACATGTCCAACGCCAGCATGATCGCACCGACGGTGATGGCGCTGTCGGCAAAGTTGAACGCCGGGAAGTACCAGCGGTTCTGCCAATGCACGAGGATAAAGTCGATCACATGGCCCAGGGCAATGCGGTCGTACAGGTTGCCCAGCGCGCCGCCCAGCACCAGGGCCAAGGCGATGGCCAGCCAGGTGTCGTCGCGGCCCAGGCGCTTGAGCCAGACCACCAGCACCGCACTGACCACCACGGCGATCAGGGCGAACAGCCAGCGCTGCCAGCCGCCACCGTCGGCAAGGAAGCTGAACGCCGCGCCGGTGTTGTAGGCCAGGGTCCAGCTGAAGTAGTCGGGAATGACCACGATCTGCTGGTACATCTGCAAGGCGCCTTCGAAGTGAGCCTTGCTGACCTGGTCGATGACCAGGACCAGCACGCTCAGTACGAGCCAGCCCAGGCGTCCAAAACGACTGGCTGCATTAGGCATAGTGACGAACCTCGCCAGCACCGCTGATGTTGTCGACGCAACGACCGCAGATTTCCGGGTGCTCAGGGTTCACGCCGACATCTTCACGGCAGTGCCAGCAACGGGCGCACTTGGCGAAGGCCGACTTGACCACCTTGAGCTTGAGGCCCGGTACTTCGGTGGCGACCGCGTCCGCCGGGGCCTGGGCGAATGGCGCCAGGCTTGCGGTGGAGGTAATCAGCACGAAGCGCAGTTCGTTGCTCAGCTTGGCCAGGTCGGCGCTCAAGCCTTCCTCGGCAAACAGGGTGACTTCGGCTTGCAGGTTGCCACCGACGGCCTTGGCCGCACGCTGCACTTCCAGCTCCTTGTTCACCGCAACCTTGACGGCCATCACGCCTTCCCAGTACTCGCGGCCCATTTCGAAGTCGGCCGGCAGTTCGGTCAGGCCTTCGTACCAGGTGTTGAGCATCACGGACTCGTTACGCTCGCCCGGCAGGTATTCCCACAGTTCGTCGGCGGTGAAGGCCAGGATCGGGGCGATCCAGCGCACCAACGCTTCGGAGATGTGATACAGCGCGGTCTGCGCCGAACGGCGTGCCTTGCTGTTGGCGCCGGTGGTGTACTGGCGGTCCTTGATGATGTCGAGGTAGAAACCACCCAGCTCCTGCACGCAGAAGTTGTGGATCTTCGAGTAGACGTTCCAGAAGCGGTATTCGCCGTAGTTTTCCTGCAACTCGCGTTGCAGCAACAGGGTGCGGTCCACGGCCCAACGGTCCAGGGCGAGCATGTCCTCGGCCGGCAGGATGTCGGTGGCCGGGTTGAAACCGGTCAGGTTCGACAACAGGAAGCGTGCGGTATTACGGATGCGACGGTAGGCATCGGCGCTGCGGGCCAGGATCTGGTCCGACACGGCGATCTCGCCGGAGTAGTCGGTCGACGCCACCCACAGACGCATGATGTCGGCGCCCAGGGTGTCGTTGATCTTCTTCGGCTCGATCACGTTTTTCAGCGACTTGGACATCTTGCGGCCCGTCTCGTCGACGGTGAAGCCGTGGGTCAGCAGTTCGCGGTACGGCGCGTGGTTGTCGATGGCGCAACCGGTCAGCAGGGACGAATGGAACCAGCCACGGTGTTGGTCCGAACCTTCCAGGTACAGGTCGGCACGCGGGCCGCTCTCGTGACCCATCGGGTGCGAGCCACGCAGGACGTGCCAGTGGGTGGTGCCCGAGTCGAACCACACGTCGAGGGTGTCGCTGATCTTGTCGTACTGCGGCGCTTCGTCGCCCAGCAGTTCGGCGGCGTCCATCTTGAACCAGGCTTCGATGCCTTCCTGTTCAACGCGCTGGGCCACGACTTCCATCAACTCGACGGTGCGTGGGTGCAGCTCGCCGCTTTCCTTGTTCAGGAAGAACGGGATCGGCACGCCCCAGTTACGCTGGCGCGAGATGCACCAGTCCGGGCGGTTGGCGATCATCGAGTGCAGGCGCGCCTGGCCCCAGGCCGGGACGAACTTAGTCTCTTCGATAGCCTTGATCGCGCGGTTACGCAGGGTGTCGCCACTGGTGGGCTCTTTGTCCATGCCGATGAACCACTGCGCGGTGGCGCGGTAGATCAGCGGCGTCTTGTGGCGCCAGCAGTGCATGTAGCTGTGCTGGATGGTGGCGGTTTGCATCAGCGCACCGACTTCACGCAGCTTTTCGATGATCGGCTGGTCGGCCTTGAAGATGAACTGGCCGCCGAAGAACTCCAGCGACGGCACATACACGCCGTTGCTTTGCACCGGGTTGATGATGTCATCGTTGACCAGGCCGTACTTCTTGCAGATCACAAAGTCGTCTACGCCGTAGGCCGGCGAGCAGTGAACGATGCCAGTACCCGAACCCAGTTCAACGTAGTCAGCCAGGTACACCGGCGACAGGCGGTCATAGAACGGGTGACGGAAGTTGATCAGCTCCAGCGCGGTGCCGGTGGTGGTGGCGATGACCGAACCTTGCAGCTCATAGCGCGCCAGGCAGGCTTCGACCATTTCTTCGGCCAGTACCAGCAGGCGATCACCGACGTCCACCAGGGCGTAGGTGAATTCCGGGTGTACGTTAAGCGCCTGGTTGGCCGGGATGGTCCACGGGGTGGTGGTCCAGATCACGATGGCGGCAGGCTTGGCCAGCGATGCCAGGCCAAAAGCCTCGGCCAGCTTGGCGTCGTCGGCGATCGGGAAGGCCACGTCGATGGTCGAGGACTTCTTGTCTTCGTACTCGACTTCCGCTTCAGCCAGGGCCGAACCGCAGTCAAAGCACCAGTTCACGGGCTTGAGGCCCTTGAACACAAAACCGCCCTTGACGATTTCGGCCAAGGCGCGGATTTCACCGGCCTCGTTCTTGAAGTTCATGGTCTTGTACGGGTTGTCCCACTCGCCGAGCACGCCCAGGCGGATGAATTCGGACTTCTGCCCTTCGATCTGCTCGGTGGCGTAGGCACGGCACAGTTCGCGGGTTTTATCCGCGCCCAGGTTCTTGCCGTGGGTCACTTCGACCTTGTGTTCGATCGGCAGGCCATGGCAGTCCCAGCCCGGGACGTACGGTGCGTCGAAGCCCGACAGGGTTTTCGAGCGCAGGATCATGTCCTTGAGAATCTTGTTCAGCGCATGACCGATGTGAATCGTGCCGTTGGCATAAGGAGGGCCGTCGTGCAGGACGAACTTCGGACGATCCTTGCCAATCTCGCGCAACTTTCCGTACAGGCCAATACTGTCCCAGCGCTGCAGGATCTGCGGTTCGCGCTGTGGCAGGCCGGCCTTCATTGGGAAGGCGGTGTCCGGAAGGTTTAGCGTGGCTTTATAGTCGGTCATTTAAGGCTCTTCGGTTAGCGATGGGCGCTAGGTGCGGCTAGTGCACGGGCGGCGGCGACATCCGCATTGATCGCCGTTTTCAACGCCTCAAGGGAGGCGAAACGCTGCTCTTCACGCAGCTTTTGGTGGAAAACCACCGTCAAACGCCGGTCATACAGATCACCGGCAAAATCCAAAAGGTGAACTTCCAGGTGGGCCTTGCCATCACCTGCAACCGTGGGCCTGACGCCTATGTTGGCGACTCCCGGCCACGGTTGGCCGTCGATATCGACACTCACCAGGTAAACCCCGGTGAGTGGCACACGACGGCGCTTGAGCTGCACGTTGGCGGTTGGCGTGCCCAGTTGGCGCGCCAGCTTCTGGCCGTGCAGGACCCGCCCGGCAATGCGGAACGGGCGACCGAGCAAACGCTCGGCCAACGCGAAGTCGGCAGCGGCCAGGGCGTTTCGCACCTGGGTACTGCTCACGCGCAGGCCGTCCAGTTCGACGGTTTGCGCGGCTTCGACGGTAAAACCTTGATTAGCGCCAGCCTGCTGCAGGAAATCGAAATCGCCGACGCGGTCGCAGCCAAAACGAAAGTCGTCGCCGACCTCCAGATGCTGCACGCCCAGGCCGTCCACCAGGATTCGGTCAACGAACTCGGCGGCGCTAAGGCTTTGCAAACGCTGGTTGAAGGCCAGGCAGAGGACACGGTCCACGCCCTCTTCGGCCAGCAGTTGCAGCTTGTCCCGCAAGCGGGCCAGACGTGCCGGCGCCGTTTCGGGGCTGAAATATTCCCGCGGCTGTGGCTCAAAAATCACCACGCAGCTGGGCACGCCCAACTCGACCGCACGCTCGCGCAGCCTGGCCAGGATAGCCTGGTGGCCACGGTGAACACCGTCAAAGTTGCCAATAGTGGCGACGCAGCCCCGATGCTGGGGGCGCAGGTTGTGGAGACCTCGAACCAGCTGCATAACGCGCTTCTTGCTCATAAAGTGGTCGATTATAACCACACCCAGCCCCGGACGACAGGCAACAGAACAGGCCAAATGGGTCGAATCGATAAAACAGCCGTTTTATCGCGGCAAACGCTCTAGCCAATCGACTTGCGATTGAAATCCCGCAGGCGGAAGCCTTGCAGCAGCAACATCCCGAAGTACACCACCACACCGGCCACGACCAGCACGCCAAGCCGCAGGAAACGCTCCAGCATATGGCCTTCGTCCCAGGCCGGCATAAAGTGCATCAGGCCGAGCAATACCGCCGACATCGCCGCCACCGCCACCACCAGCTTGAGGGCAAACAGGCCCCAGCCGGGCTGCGGCTGGAACATCTGCTGCTTGCGCAGTTGATAGAACAGCAGCCCGGCGTTGATGCACGCACCAGCGCTGATGGCCAGGGCCAGGCCGGCATGGGCCAGCGGACCGATGAATACCAGGTTGAGCAGTTGCGTGACGATCAGCGTGAAAATCGCGATTTTCACCGGCGTACGGATGTTTTGCTGGGCATAGAAGCCCGGCGCCAGGACTTTGATCACAATGATGCCGAGCAGGCCGACCGAGTAGGCGACCAACGCGTGCTGCGTCATCAGGGCGTCATGGGCATCGAACTGGCCGTATTGGAACAGCGACACGGTCAGCGGCTCGGCCAGAATCCCCAGTGCCAGGGCGCACGGCAGCACCAGAACAAAGCACAGGCGCAGGCCCCAATCGAGGATGCGCGAGTATTCCTGGCGGTCCTTGCTGGCGTAGGTGCGCGCCAGGGTTGGCAGCAGGATGGTGCCCAAGGCCACGCCGAGCACCCCGGACGGCAGTTCCATCAGGCGGTCGGCGTAGTACATCCACGACACCGAACCCGACACCAGTAGCGAGGCAAACGCGGTGTTGATAATCAGGGAAATCTGACTGACGGACACCCCGAGGATCGCCGGCAACATATTGCGCATCACGCGCCAGACACCGGTGTCCTTCAGATTGAGGCGTGGCAGCACGAGCATGCCGATCTTTTTCAGGTGCGGCAGTTGGTAGAGCAACTGTGCCAGGCCTCCGGCCAGTACGGCCCAGCCCAGGGCCATGACCGGCGGATCGAAGTACGGCGTGAGGAACAGCGCGAAGATAATCATGCTGACGTTCAGCAAGGTCGGCACGAAGGCCGGCACCGAGAAGCGGTTCCAGGTATTGAGGATCGCCCCGGCCAGGGATGACAGGGAAATCAGCAATATATAAGGAAAGGTCACCCGCAGCAGGTCGGTGGTCAGCGCGAATTTTTCCGGGGTATTGGCAAAACCGGGGGCCGTCGCCCAGATCACCCAGGGCGCAGCGAGCATGCCGAGGACAGTGACCAGCATCAGCACCAGGGTCAGCAGGCCCGAGACATAGGCAATAAAGGTGCGCGTCGCTTCCTCGCCCTGCTGGGTCTTGTATTCGGCCAGGATCGGCACGAATGCTTGGGAAAATGCGCCCTCGGCGAAGATCCGCCGCAGCAGGTTGGGCAGTTTGAACGCGATGAAAAAGGCATCCGTGGCCATGCTGGCGCCGAAAATGCGCGCCAGCAGGGTGTCGCGCACGAAGCCCAAAACCCGCGAGATCATGGTGATTGAGCTGACGGCGGCCAACGATTTGAGGAGGTTCATTGAAAGAGTTTGCGCCTATTAGATAAACAGCAGGCGAACAACGCGCCTACTTATGCGATACTGCGCGCCTGCAACAGCACAGAGCCAAAGCTCGCGAGTTTACAGGTCAAGCGCCGGAAATAAATCACCCGCCTCTTCAGATCGACCACTCAGCAGTTCGCATCAGCCGCCCTTGACAACACATCAAGTCATCGGCATGATTCGCGGCCTATTTTGTTTGCTATTTCCTAAAAAGTCTTTCGAGGAGCTCGACGGTGGCCAACACACCTTCCGCCAAAAAACGTGCAAAACAGGCTGAGAAGCGTCGCAGCCACAACGCCAGCCTGCGTTCCATGGTTCGTACCTACATCAAGAATGTAGTTAAAGCCATCGACACCAAAGACGCTGAAAAAGCTCAAGCAGCTTACGTTCTGGCTGTGCCTGTTATCGACCGTATGGCCGATAAAGGCATCATCCACAAGAACAAGGCCGCTCGTCATAAGAGCCGTCTGAATGGCCACATCAAGGCTCTGAACGTCGCTGCAGCAGCCTAAGTGGTAACAACTGCCGCGTAACCCAGGTTACGCAACAGTTAAGAAATGCCCCGTACCGAAAGGTGCGGGGCATTTTTGTTTGTGGGAGCGGGCTTGCTCGCGAATGCGGTGAGTCAGTAAAAGATCTGTCTCTTATACACATCTGACGCTCCCGACGATACTTCAGCTGT
>NZ_JANLGL010000251.1:0-7246 GCF_024655625.1 Pseudomonas sp. 18.1.10 | reverse complement strand
CTGACACACCGTATTCGCGAGCAAGCCCGCTCCCACACAAGCCCGCTCCCACATTGGTTCTGCGTTAGCGGTTGGGTTGCGGGGTCAGGCGCAGGTACGGCTTCACCGCACGATACCCCTTCGGAAAGCGCTTCTTGATCTCGTCCTCATCCTTGAGCGACGGCACGATCACCACCTCATCACCGTCCTGCCAGTTGGCCGGCGTGGCGACTTTGTAGTTGTCGGTCAGCTGCAACGAGTCGATGACCCGCAGGATTTCATGGAAGTTACGCCCGGTACTCGCCGGGTAGGTAATGGTCAGGCGAATCTTCTTGTTCGGATCGATCACGAACAGCGAGCGCACGGTGAGGGTGTCACTGGCGTTCGGGTGGATCAGGTCGTAGAGGTCCGACACTTTGCGATCGGCATCGGCCAGGATCGGGAAGTTGACGACCGTGTTCTGGGTTTCGTTGATGTCTTCGATCCACTTGTGGTGCGAATCCACCGGGTCGACGGACAGGGCGATGGCCTTGACGCCACGCTTGGCGAACTCGTCCTTGAGCTTGGCGGTAAAGCCCAGCTCGGTGGTGCACACCGGGGTGAAATCCGCCGGATGGGAAAACAACACGCCCCAGCTATCGCCCAGCCATTCGTGGAAACGAATCTTGCCGGCGCTGGAATCCTGTTCAAAGTCGGGGGCGATGTCGCCCAGTCTTAGGCTCATGGTGTGGCTCCTGGTGAGTGCTTATGGAGCCTACTGTGCATGGGTTGCAGATTATTTAAAAAGAATAAATATCGATTTATCTAGACGATAAAGGAATATTAAAAATCTGTTCATTGGACGCCACAACGGGCGAGGAGCACCATCCGCTCCAAGGTTCGAGAAGGCCTTGAGACGCTGTACAAAGAGGGGTTCAGGAAGGGCTTGCGGGGGTTTGGCCCGACTTGAAAATGCAAGACACCTTGCCCGGCGTTGCGCCGGGCAAGGTTTACAGTCTTACAGCAGTGGCAGCGAGTAGCTGACGATCAGGCGGTTTTCGTCCTGATTGCGCTGACCAGCGATGTCGTTGCGCCACATGGCGTTTTTCCAGGCTACACCGACGTTCTTGAACGGGCCTTCTGGTACGACGTAGGCAACAGTGATGTCACGTTCCCACTCGTTCGCGCCATTGGAGTTCACAGTCCGTTGCGGTGTTGTAGCGCCGACGGCACCACGGGTGTCGATGTTGTCGCCACGCAGGTAAACCACACCAGCGGTCAAGCCAGGTACGCCAACCTTGGCGAAGTCGAACGCGTAGCGAGCTTGCCAGGTACGTTCGCCAGCACGGGCAAACTTGGAGATCTGCGAGTCAGTGGTCAGGTAAGCCGACGAACCGTCGCCTTGGTTCAACCATGGGAAGTCGCTGTCGCCGTTGCTGACCTGATAACCACCACCGAAGGTGTGACCCGCCACCGAGTACAGGACCAAGCCGCTGTACAGGTTGTTGTCGACTTTACCTTTGGTGATGTTATTACCGGCGGCGTTAGTACCGTAGTCACCGCTGGTGTAGTAGTTCGCGTCGTTGCTGTTGTTACCATCTGCGCGGCTGTTGAAGTAGCGCAGGTCGGTTTTCAACACGCCAGGACCGATTGCCCAGTTGTGCAGCAAGCCCAGGAAGTGTTGTTTGTAGAACTGGTCAAGATTGCCGTAGTAGTACTGGGCAGTCAGGTCCTTGGTGATCTTGTAGTCACCACCGGCGTAGTAAAACTTGTTGCTATCGCGGCCAGAGGCGGTACGACCGTTGGCACCAGCGATGGACAAGTTCTCGTTGTTGCTGGAGTTACGACCCTTGGCTTTTTCGATCTGACCGGCAACCAGTGTCAGGTCCTTGATGTCGCCAGAAGTGATCTGGCCGCCCTGGAAGGTTTGCGGCAGCAGACGACCGTCGTTGGTCACGATAACCGGCAGTTTAGGCTGCAGGGTGCCCAGTTTCAGCTCGGTCTGGGAGATCTTGGCTTTGGCAGTCAGGCCCAGGCTGGAGTAGTTATCAACTGCTTCGCCATTGGACTTGCTCGGGAAAACCGTGCCGCCGTAGGAACCGTAGTTGGTAGCAGTCTTGCCACTGGCGCCGTTGGTGCCGCCGCCCGAATCCAGACGCACGCCCAGCAGGCCGATAGCATCAAGACCGAAGCCCACGGTGCCTTGGGTGTAGCCGGAAGTGAAACGCAGGTCGAAAGCCTGGCCCCATTCTTCTTGCTTGTTCTGCGCGCCGGCCGCTTTGGTAGCGTCGTCACGGTTGTCAGTGTTGATGTAGAAGTTACGCAGGCCCAGTGTGGCCTTGCTGTCTTCGATGAAACCGGCAGCGCCTGCTTGCTGGGCGATTGCGCCCAAAGCTACAGCCAAAGCCAAGGTGGACTTATTCATGTACCGCTCCTCTCATTTCTAATTTTTGTATTTCTTTGGTCTCGGGTCTGACGCCCTCGATCCACAGATGCGCGATTAGCACCGGATAGTGACTGACAAGTCAATCGTAACCTTGTGTGTCTACTACCTTCGTCTAACAGCAGTTAGATTTGGTCCCTGCAGGGTAATGAGTTTTTCATACACCCAAAAAGAATTGTTTCATTCTTTTTCATACGATTTGGGAATAAGCCGTTTCATGGCACGAACGGTCAGGGTAGACGCCCCGTTCCATAAGCTAATTCCTAAAGGGTATTTGTTAGCACTTTTTTAGATCGCTTAGTGTGGCCGTAAGGGTTCATACGTCACCCACGATCAAAAAGGCGACGCCATCATGGCCAAACGCGCATCCTCCCGTCAATTTGTTACAGTTTTTGTATCGCATATATTTTCTTTTGCTATCCAGGTCGCTGATTAGACGATCGGGTATCAAACCGGCATCGCCTTCACCCAATCTACCCATCGTCGCGTTTAACTTATCGGCGTAGATCAATACTTCTGAAGCATGGGTGGTGTGTAACGGCAGCCACATTGCCGCACCCCGGATGCCCAGGCGCAGCAAACCGTTGCCAGCTTTAAAGCCTGCACGGCGAAGGTGATGAGGGAAATGTGGGAGCTGGCTTGCCTGCTCCCACAGAAGCCAAGCCCGGGTTTGGTCAGAGGGCCTTTTCGAAGATCTTCGAATTGCGCTGGTAGTTGTACAGCGACGCCCGCGCCGACGGCAGGCGGTCTACGCTGCTCGGCACAAAACCCCGCTCACGGAACCAGTGCGCGGTGCGTGTCGTCAGCACGAACAAGGTCTTCAAGCCCTGCGCCCGCGCGCGGGTCTCGATGCGCTCCAGCAATACATCGCCGCGTGCGCCGTGGCGGTATTCCGGGTTCACCGCCAGGCACGCCAGCTCGCCCGCGTCCGAATCGGCGATCTGATACAGCGCCGCACAGGCGATAATCATGCCTTCGCGCTCGACCACGCTGAACTGTTCGATCTCCCGCTCCAGCACTTCCCGCGAACGGCGCACCAGAATGCCCTGCTCTTCCAGCGGGCTGATCAAATCCAGCAAGCCGCCGACGTCTTCAATCGCCGCTTCGCGCACCTGCTCGAATTGCTCCTGGGCAACCAGCGTACCGCCGCCATCGCGGGTGAAGAGCTCGGTGAGCAGCGCGCCATCTTCGGCGTAGCTGACGATATGGCTGCGCCCTACCCCGCCACGGCACGCTTCGGCGGCGGCATCGAGCAGTTCGGCCTGGTAGTTGTTGCCCAGGCGTTGCAGGTGCGCCGGCACTTGTTGCGGGCGCAACTCACGCACCAGGCGACCGTTTTCGTCGATAAGGCCCTTGTCCGCGCCAAACAGCAGCAGCTTGTCGGCGCCCAGGTCGATGGCGGCGCGGGTGGCGACATCTTCGCAGGCCAGGTTGAAGATTTCACCGGTGGGCGAATAACCCAGCGGCGACAGCAGCACGATGGAGCGCTCGTCCAGCAGGCGGCCGATGCCCTTGCGGTCAACCCGGCGCACTTCGCCGGTGTGGTGGTAGTCCACGCCTTCCAGCACGCCGATCGGTCGCGCGGTCACCAGGTTGCCGCTGGCCACCCGCAGGCGCGAGCCCTGCATCGGCGACGAGGCCATGTCCATCGACAGGCGCGCCTCAATGGCGATCCGCAGGTGGCCGACCGCGTCGATCACACACTCCAGCGTTGCCGCATCGGTGATGCGCAGGCCTTCGTGGTAAGCCGGGGTCAGGCCACGGGCTTCAAGACGGGTTTCGATTTGCGGGCGCGAACCGTGCACCAGTACCAGCCGCACGCCCAGACTGTGGAGCAGCACCAGGTCGTGGACGATATTGCCGAAGTTGGGATGTTCCACGCCGTCGCCGGGCAACATGACCACAAAGGTGCAGTCGCGGTGGGCGTTGATGTAAGGAGACGCGTGACGAAGCCAATTAACGTAGTCGGGCATAACACCTGGGCCTGTAATAAAAAGCAGCCGAAAAAGGATCAATCATGAAAGCGCACAGCGGGCTGATGGTTATCGTCGGAACAGGCTTGGCGACACGCTCACTCTCCTCAATATGGACGAACAGACGGGGGTTAATTTATGCGGGTTTCAGGCAGTAATGTTCGATCAGTTCCCGCAATAGACGCACTGTAGGCGTCAAGCGTGACATTTCGAGGTACTCGCCCGGCTGGTGGGCGCAGGCGATATCGCCAGGGCCAAGCACCAGGGTTTCACAACCAAGGCGCTGAAGATAAGGCGCTTCGGTGCCGAACGCTACTGCTTCGGCACGATGACCGGTCAAACGTTCCGCAACCCGCACCAGTTCGGCGTCTTCAGGCTGTTCGAACGGCGGCACTTCGGGGAACAGCGGCGCGTAGTCGATCTGCACCTGATGGCGCTCGGCCAGGGGTTCAAGCTTCTGGCGGATGGCGGCGCGCAGCACCTCGGGGTCCATGCCCGGCAGCGGGCGCAGGTCGAACTCCAGGGAGCACTGGCCGCAGATGCGGTTGGGATTGTCGCCACCATGGATGCAGCCGAAGTTCATCGTCGGTTGCGGCACGCTGAATTGCGGGTTGCGGTACTGGCCTTGCCACACCTGGCGCAAGCCGCGCAGTTCGCTGATGGCATCGTGCATGGCTTCGAGGGCGCTGTGGCCCAGGCTCGGGTCCGACGAATGGCCGCTGCGGCCGAGGATGTCGATGCGCTCCATCATCACGCCCTTGTGCAGGCGAATCGGCTTGAGGCCCGTGGGCTCACCGATCACCGCCGCACGGCCCAGCGGGCGCCCGGCTTCGGCCAGCGCGCGGGCGCCGGACATGGAGCTTTCTTCATCGCAAGTGGCGAGGATCAGCAACGGTTGCTTGAACGGCTGATCCAGCAGCGGCAGCACGGCTTCAATCGCCAGCGCGAAAAAGCCCTTCATGTCGCAACTGCCGAGTCCTACCCAGCGACCGTCAACTTCCGTGAGTTTGAGAGGATCGGTCTTCCACAGCGCCGCATCATAGGGAACGGTATCGCTATGCCCCGCCAGCACCAGGCCGCCGGGGCCGCTGCCAAAGCTGGCGAGCAGGTTGAACTTGCCGGGGCTGACCTGCTGGATGTCGATGGCGAAACCCAGGTCCCCCAGCCAACTGGCGAGCAAATCGATCACCGGGCGGTTGGTCTGGTCGAGAGACGCCTGGGTGCAACTGACCGACGGCGCGGCAATCAACGCGGCGAACTGCTCTTTCATAGACGGTAATGGCATGCGCGGTCTCTCAACTTCCCGGATGAAGCCCACTATAGAGCCATCTGCACGACACAATAAACCGTTGCGGCGCGTTGCCGGGCTCAGTCCTGTACACTGCACGGCCTTGGCAGCCACTCTTTTTCCCGGCTGCGCTCCCGATCCTGGATTTTCCGGCCATGCAGAAAGAAACCGAAATCAAGCTCCGCGTCAGCCGCGAAACCCTCGCCGCGCTGCGTGAGCACCCGCTACTGAAAAAACGCAACAAAAGTGGCTGGGAACGCCGTGAGTTGATGAACCAGTATTTCGACACCCCCGAGCGCGACCTGGCCCAGGCCAAAGTCGCCCTGCGCCTGCGCAAGGACGGTGACGAGATCATCCAGACCCTCAAGACCCGTGGCCAGAGCGTCGCCGGCTTGTCGGAACGCAACGAGTACAACTGGGACCTGGCCAAAGCCAAGCTGGACGTGAAGAAACTCGACGGCGAATGCTGGCCCGAGCAACTGGCCGAGCTGGATAAAAAGACCCTCAAGCCGATCTTCACCACCGACTTCGTGCGTGAACGCGCCGAAATCGCCTGGGGCCGTGGCAAGGCCAAGGTGGTGATCGAAGCCGCCCTGGACCTGGGCCACGTGGTCGTCGGCAAGCAGAAAGAAGAAATCTGCGAGCTGGAACTGGAACTGCGCGAAGGTGAACCGGCCGCCCTGCTGGAACTGGCCGCCGAACTGGCCGCGACCCTGGCGCTGATGCCGTGCGACATCAGCAAGGCCGAGCGCGGCTACCGTCTGTATGACGCCAGCAGCTACTCCCTGAGCCTGCCGGCGCCGCAGATCCACGCGGAAATGCCGCTGGACGACGCCTTCGCCGCGATCATGTGGCACCTGCTCGGCAGCAGCCAGCGCCTGGCCGAGCAATACCGTTTCAATGGCCACTGGCGCCTGCTGCAAGACTGGGTCGAGAACCTCGGCGAACTGCGCGCCCTGATCGGCAGCCTTGGCCAGGCCGCACCGCGTCAATCCACCAGCGAACTGCGCAGCGCACTGGATGCCCTGCTGGAAGACTGGCGCCCGCTGGTACAAGCCGGTGATGACGACGAAGACATCCGCAAAGCCGCCCCCGAGCAATTCGTTGAAGAATTGGACGACGTGCGCTGGGGCCTGTTCTCACTGAACACCTCGCGCTGGCTGCTGGCCCGCACCTGGACCGCCGAGCGCAACGTGCGCGGCAACCGCCAGGGCGCGGCGCAAATCACCAACTGGCTGCCGCGCCTGCTGGCCGACGACGCCGTCGCCCTGCAACTGCCGCGCTACCAGCAACAGCCGGAAGACCTCGCCGAGCAATTGCCGCGCATCGAACGCATCCAGGCGTGGCTGCACCATGCTCGCCACGTAGTGGATATCCCGGAAATGGACCGTTTGTACGGCGAGCTGAACAAGCTGGCGCAACTGGCCAACCAGCCGATCACCGATGAGTCGCTGGATGCGCGCATGCATCAGGCGATTGCGGTGTATCAGAACCGGGCTTGGAAGACTCTGCTGCGTCTGTAATCCAAATGTGGGAGCGGGCTTGTGTGGGAGCGGGCTTGCTCGCGAAAGCGGTGTACCAGTC
>NZ_JANLGL010000250.1:0-7273 GCF_024655625.1 Pseudomonas sp. 18.1.10 | reverse complement strand
ACTGACACTCCGCCTTCGCGAGCAAGCCCGCTCCCACACAAGCCCGCTCCCACATTTGGATCTTCATTGGTCTGTAGATTCAGTACGCCATCAGCAACTGCACAGTGCGTTATCCAGCACCTTGCGCAGTTCCAGCGGGTGGTCCACCACCACATCGGCGCCCCAGTTGCGTGGGTTGTCGTCCGGGTGGATATAGCCGTAGGTCACCGCCGCAGTGCGGGTGCCGGCATCGCGGCCAGACTCGATGTCGCGCAGGTCGTCGCCTACGAACAACACGCTGGCCGGGTCCAGGTCGAGCATCTTGCACGCGAGGATCATCGGCTCTGGGTCCGGTTTGCTGTTTTTCACGTGGTCCGGGCAGATCAGCAGGGCCGAGCGTTCGGCCAGGCCCAGCTGTTGCATGATCGGTTCGGCAAAGCGCAGCGGCTTGTTGGTGACCACGCCCCAGACCAGCTTGGACCTCTCGATGTCCGCCAGCAGTTCGGCCATGCCGTCGAAGAGTTTGCTGTGCACCGCGCAACCCTTGAGGTAACGCTCCAGGAACTCCAGGCGCAGCTCTTCAAAGCCTGGGGATTCCGGGTCCATCGAAAACGTCACGGCGACCATCGCCCGCGCACCGCCGGAAATTTCATCGCGGATGTGTGCATCGTTGATCGGTTCCAGGCCGCGGTCGGTGCGCATGGCCTGGCAGATGGCGATAAAGTCCGGCGCGGTGTCCAGCAGCGTACCGTCCATATCGAAGAGAACCGCTCGCAACTTCACAGGCTTACTCCTCGCGCAGGGTCTGGATCATGTAGTTGACGTCAACGTCGCTGGCTAGCTTGTAGTGCTTGGTCAGCGGGTTGTAGGTCAGGCCGATGATGTCCTTGACGGTCAGCCCGGCCTGGCGGCTCCAGGCGCCCAGCTCGGACGGGCGGATGAATTTCTTGAAGTCGTGGGTGCCACGCGGCAGCAGCTTCATGATGTATTCGGCGCCGATGATCGCGAACAGGTAGGCCTTGGGGTTGCGGTTGATGGTGGAGAAGAACACCTGGCCGCCCGGCTTGACCATGCGGAAGCACGCGCGGATCACCGAGGATGGGTCCGGCACGTGTTCCAGCATTTCGAGGCAGGTGACCACGTCGAACTGCTCGGGCATCTCCTCGGCGAGGTCTTCGGCGGTGATCTGGCGGTATTCGACGTTCACGCCGGATTCCAACTGGTGCAGTTGGGCCACGGCCAGTGGTGCTTCGCCCATGTCGATGCCCATCACCGTGGCGCCGCGCTGGGCCATGGCTTCGCTGAGGATGCCGCCGCCGCAGCCGACGTCCAGCACCTTCTTGCCGGCCAGGTTGACGCGTTCGTCAATCCAGTTGACCCGCAGCGGGTTGATGTCGTGCAGGGGCTTGAACTCGCTTTCGCGGTCCCACCAGCGGTGAGCCAGGGCTTCGAATTTGGCGATTTCGGCGTGGTCGACGTTGCTCATGGTGCATCCTCTAAATCTGATAAATCGGTTTGTCGGTCTTGAACGTACGGCTTCAAGGCCGGCGTTATTCGTGGTGCCCGCTGATGCGCTTGCCCCAGGCCATGGCCGTGGCGGTCAGTTGCTGTTCATCCATGCGGGTCAATTGCCGGTCGTCGAGCAGTTGCTTGCCGGCGACCCAAAGGTGTTTCACGCAATCCCGTCCGGTGGCATATATAAGCTGTGAGACCGGATCGTAGACCGGTTGTTGCGCCAGCCCCGACAGATCGAAGGCGACCATATCCGCGGCCTTGCCGACTTCCAGCGAGCCTATCTCGCTTTCCAGGCCCATGGCCCGCGCACCATTGAGGGTGGCCATGCGCAGGGCGCGGTGCGCATCCAGCGCGGTGGCCGAGCCGGCGACGGCCTTGGCCAGCATCGCCGCCGTACGGGTTTCGCCCAGCAGGTCGAGGTCATTGTTGCTGGCGGCGCCATCGGTGCCGATGGCCACATTGACGCCAGCCTGCCACAGGCGCTCCACCGGGCAGAAGCCGCTGGCCAGTTTCAGGTTGGATTCCGGGCAGTGGATCACGCTGGTGTTGCTTTCTACCAGCAAAGCCAGGTCATCTTCGCTGATTTGGGTCATATGAACGGCCTGGAAGCGCGGGCCCAACAGCCCGAGGCGGCCCAGGCGCGCGAGCGGGCGCTCGCCGGTCTGCTCGACGGCTTGCTGCACTTCAAAGGCGGTTTCGTGCACGTGCATGTGGATCGCGGCGTCCAGCTCTTCGGCGATTACGCGGATTTTTTCCAGGTTGGCATCGCCCACGGTGTAGGGCGCGTGGGGGCCGAAGGTGACCTTGATGCGCGGGTGGTGCTTGAGGTCGCCGAACAGCTCGACACCCTGGCGGATGGCCTCGTCGGCGCTGCTGGCGCCGGGAATCGGGAAGTCGAGGATCGGAATCGCGATCTGCGCACGCATGCCGCTGTTGTGCACGCAGTCACTGGCGACCTTGGGGTAGAAGTACATGTCCGAGAAACAGGTGATGCCACCCTTGAGCTGCTCGGCGATGGCCAGGTCGGTGCCGTCGCGTACGAACGCCTCATCGACCCACTTGGCTTCGGCGGGCCAGATGTGTTTTTCCAGCCAGGTCATCAGGGGCAAGTCGTCGGCCAGGCCGCGAAACAGGCTCATTGCCGCATGCCCGTGGGCGTTGACCAGACCGGGGCTGAGCAGCATGCCCGGCAACTCGCGGACCTCGGTGGCTGCCAGTTTCAGTGCCGCCGCCCGTGGGCCGATAAATGCGATGCGCCCATCACGGATGCCCACGCCATGCTCCTTGAGCACCACGCCGGCAGGTTCGACGGGCACCAGCCAGGTGGGCAGTAATACCAGGTCGAGCGGGGCGGCAGTGGCGGTCATCGCGGGCTTCTTCCCAGGCAGCTATAAAAGAAGGCCGAAGTATACCCGAGCGCCTAGGCTGGCGGATCGCTATAATCGGCGGCTTTTGTTCATGAGTGCGGAGTAAGGGATGCGCGATCGACTGTTGGCTGCGGAGAAAGTGAAGGCCATCGATTGGCGTGATGGCGCGCTGTACCTGCTCGATCAGCGTGCCTTGCCGTCCCGGGAAAGCTGGGTGGCGTGCTCCACGGTCGAGGCCGTTGCCGCGGCGATTCGCACCATGGTCGTGCGCGGCGCGCCGGCCATCGGCATCAGTGCGGCCTATGGCCTGGTGCTCGCCGCCCGTGAGCGGATCGCCGAGGGCGGTGACTGGCAGGCTGCGTGGGAAGAAGACTACGCACTGTTGGCGCAAAGCCGTCCGACCGCGTCGAACCTGTTCTGGGCCCTGAAACGCATGCGTGACCGTCTGGACCGGCTCAAGAAACACGCCGATCCAGTGGCAGTGCTGGAAGCCGAGGCGATTGCGATCCATGAAAGTGATCGGGAAGCCAACTTGAACATGGCACAGCTCGGCGTTGAGCTGATCCGCAAGCACCAGGGCAACGCCCAGGCGATCCTGACCCATGGCAATGCCGGCGCCTTGGCTACGGGCGGTGTGGGCACGGCGCTCGGGGTGATCCGCGCGGCTTTTTTGGAAGGCATGGTCGAGCAGGTCTACGCCAACGAAACCCGGCCCTGGCTGCAAGGCTCACGGCTGACCGCCTGGGAGCTGGCGGGCGAGGGCATCCCGGTGACGGTGAATGCCGACTCGGCGGGCGCGCATATCCTCAAGACCAAAGGCGTGACCTGGGTGATCGTCGGCGCGGATTGCATTGCCGCCAATGGCGATGTGATTAGCAAGATCGGCACTTATCAGCTTGCCGTGTGCGCCATGCACCATGGCGTGCGCTTTATGGTGGTGGCGCCGAGTTCGACCGTCGACTTGATGATGGCGACCGGCGATGACGTCACGCTGGAAGAGCGTGACCCGGGCGAGTTGCTGGAGATTGTCGGGCAGCGCTTGGGGGTGGATGCGTTCAACCCGGTGTTCGACGTGACGCCGGCGGACCTGATCGACGTGATCGTCACGGAAAAGGGCATTGTCGAGCGGCCGGATGTGGCCAAGATGGCCAGGTTGATGTGCCGTAAGCGGCTGCATTGAGGGCGTTGGTGTTTGTTGGATCGCCTTCGCGAGCAAGCCCGCTCCCACATTTTGAATGTGTTCACAAATCAAATGTGGGAGCGGGCTTGCTCGCGAAGGGGCCTATAAGTCAATAAATTCTTCGGATCTGCCCTCAAAAAACAGCCCCGATCCTTCTCTAAGCCCCTCTCGTCCCCCTCAAGCCTGTCACCCGTCAACTAACTATGCTCCATGCGCATCTGGGGGATAGGTGCGTGGCGGCGATTGTGATAACATCCGGCGGTTTCCAAGGCCGCCCCGAGGGGTTGCCTATAACGTGCAGATCCGTGTCATAACTCGTTGATTTGTCGTAAGTCGTTGTCAGGCACCGTGCCGGCAGCGGCGAGCTTCGTTCGTCCCATATGGATGTGACGAGGTTTCACCCGAAAAAGGAATCAGGCTTCTCATGGGCGAACTGGCCAAAGAAATCCTCCCGGTCAATATCGAAGACGAGCTGAAACAGTCCTACCTCGACTACGCGATGAGCGTAATTGTCGGTCGGGCACTGCCTGATGCACGCGATGGCTTGAAGCCCGTGCACCGGCGTGTGCTGTTCGCGATGAGCGAGCTGGGTAACGACTGGAACAAGCCGTACAAGAAATCTGCCCGTGTTGTCGGTGACGTGATCGGTAAGTATCACCCTCACGGCGACACTGCGGTGTACGACACCATCGTTCGGATGGCGCAGCCGTTTTCCCTGCGCTACCTGCTGGTAGACGGCCAGGGCAACTTCGGTTCGGTCGACGGCGACAACGCCGCGGCCATGCGATACACCGAAGTGCGCATGACCAAGCTGGCGCACGAGCTGCTGGCTGACCTGCACAAAGAAACCGTGGACTGGGTGCCGAACTACGACGGCACCGAAATGATCCCGGCCGTCATGCCTACCCGTATTCCCAACCTGCTGGTCAACGGTTCCAGCGGTATCGCCGTGGGCATGGCGACCAACATCCCGCCGCACAACCTCGGTGAAGTCATCGACGGTTGCCTGGCCCTCATCGACAACCCTGAGCTGACCGTCGATGAGCTGATGCAATATATTCCCGGCCCGGACTTCCCGACCGCCGCGATCATCAACGGTCGCGCCGGCATCATCGAAGCCTACCGCACCGGCCGTGGCCGCATTTACATGCGCGCCCGCTCGATGATTGAAGACATCGACAAAGTCGGTGGTCGCCAGCAGATCGTCATCACCGAACTCCCATACCAGTTGAACAAGGCGCGTCTGATCGAGAAGATCGCCGAGCTGGTCAAAGAGAAGAAGCTGGAAGGCATCACCGAGCTGCGCGACGAGTCCGACAAAGACGGCATGCGCGTGGTGATCGAGCTGCGTCGTGGCGAAGTGCCGGAGGTGATCCTCAACAACCTCTACGCCCAGACCCAGCTGCAAAGCGTGTTTGGTATCAACGTGGTTGCCCTGATCGACGGCCGCCCGCGCATCCTGAACCTCAAGGATCTGCTGGAAGCCTTCGTGCGTCACCGCCGCGAAGTGGTCACCCGTCGTACCGTGTTCGAACTGCGCAAGGCCCGCGAGCGCGGCCACATCCTGGAAGGCCAGGCGGTTGCGCTGTCGAACATCGACCCGGTGATCGCCCTGATCAAGGCCTCGCCAACCCCGTCGGAAGCCAAGGAAGCGCTGATCAGCACGCCTTGGGAATCCAGCGCCGTGGTGGCGATGGTTGAACGTGCCGGTGCCGATTCGTGCCGTCCAGAGACCCTGGACCCACAATACGGCCTGCGCGAAGGCAAGTACTTCCTGTCGCCGGAACAGGCCCAAGCCATCCTGGAACTGCGCCTGCACCGCCTGACCGGCCTGGAGCACGAGAAGCTGCTGGCCGAGTACCAGGAGATCCTCAACCAGATCGGCGAGTTGATCCGCATCCTCAGCAGCGCCGTGCGCCTGATGGAAGTGATCCGCGAAGAACTGGAAGTGATCCGCGCCGAATACGGCGACGTGCGTCGCACCGAGATCCTCGATGCCCGCCTCGACCTGACCCTGGGTGACATGATCCCGGAAGAAGAGCGCGTGGTGACCATTTCCCACGGTGGCTACGCCAAGACCCAGCCTTTGGCTGCCTACCAGGCCCAGCGCCGTGGTGGTAAAGGTAAATCGGCTACCGGCGTGAAGGATGAGGACTACATCGCTCACCTGCTCGTGGCCAACAGCCACACCACGCTGCTGCTGTTCTCCAGCAAGGGCAAGGTGTACTGGCTCAAGACCTACGAGATCCCGGAAGCCTCCCGTGCCGCCCGTGGTCGCCCGTTGGTCAACCTGCTGCCGCTGGACAGTGATGAATACATCACCACCATGCTGCCGGTCGAGGAATACACCGAAGGTCACTTCATCTTCATGGCGACCGCCAAAGGCACCGTCAAGAAGACCCCGCTGGAATCCTTCAGCCGCCAGCGCAGCGTGGGCCTGATCGCCCTGGAACTGGACGAAGGTGACGTACTGATCTCCGCCGCCATCACCGATGGCGAGCGTGAAGTCATGTTGTTCTCCGACGGCGGCAAGGTCACGCGCTTCAAGGAATCCGACGTGCGTGCCATGGGCCGTACCGCCCGCGGTGTGCGCGGCATGCGCCTGCCAGAAGGGCAGAAGCTGATTTCGATGCTGATCCCGGAAGAAGGCAGCCAGATCCTCACCGCTTCGGCGCGTGGTTATGGCAAGCGTACCGCCATCAGCGAGTTCCCGGAGTACAAGCGTGGCGGCCAGGGCGTGATCGCCATGGTCAGCAACGACCGCAACGGCCGCCTGGTCGGCGCGGTCCAGGTGCTCGATGGCGAGGAAATCATGCTGATTTCCGACCAGGGCACCCTGGTACGTACCCGTGTGGCCGAAGTGTCGAGCCTGGGCCGTAACACCCAGGGCGTGACGCTGATCAAGCTGGCCAGCGACGAGACGCTGGTGGGCCTGGAGCGAGTCCAGGAACCATCGGAAGTCGAAGGCGAGGAGCTGGAAGGTGAAGAGTTCGACGGCGAGGTGATCGCAACAGGCGATGACAGCGTTGACGAGCCAGCCCTCGACGCTGCCGCAGACGAAGAAGAACCGCAGGAATAAGCGGACACAGAGGGGGCGGATGAAGATTCGCCCCCTTGTTGTTTGTCCGAATGGAAATATCGACAGCTATGGAGATCCCTTGTGGGAGCGGGTTTATGTGGGAGCGGGCTTGCTCGCGAATGCGGTGCTTCAGTCGACATATCCATTGACTGA
>NZ_JANLGL010000024.1:0-47686 GCF_024655625.1 Pseudomonas sp. 18.1.10 | reverse complement strand
GCACAGGCAACATCTCTATCGACCATGCGGCCGCTTTCGTAGCCTCGCTAAAGCTCGACAACTCCCACATTTTTACCTGTGAACCCGCTCAACTGTGGGAGCTGGCTTGCCTGCGAAGACGGCGGCACAGGCAACATCTCTATCGACCATGCGGCCGCTTTCGTAGCCTCGCTAAAGCTCTACAACAGCGCGATCCGTTCAAGTTCAGCCTGCAACTCAGCAGCGCCGAGACGCGTGAACGGTAGTGCAAAAAATGCCCGGCAGCGGCTTTCGATGGTTTCCAACGTGGCGTGAAAGGCGGCATCGAGCATCGCCTCATCCCCGTCCACATCTGAAGGGTCTTCCAACCCCCAATGCGCCTTCATCGCCGGCCCGAAATACACCGGGCAGGCTTCACCGGCAGCGTTGTCACACACGGTTATCACCAGATCCGGCGGGCTGCCTGCAAACGCGTCATTGCCTTTGCTGTACAAGCCCTCGGTGGGGATACCGGCGGCCGCCAGCGTCGTCAGGCTGCGCGGCAAGACCTGGCCCTTGGGAAAGCTGCCGGAACTGATGGCGACGAAACCCGCCGGCGCCAAGTGGTTGAACACGGCTTCAGACAAAATGCTGCGGCAACTGTTGGCGGTACACATGAACAGGACTTTCATTTCAAATACTCAAGCGCAAAGCGAGGGCGGCGAGGGTGACAAGCAGCACGGGCAAGGTCAGGACAATCCCGACCTTGAAGTAGTAGCCCCAGGTGATAGTGATGCCCTTGCGCGCCAGGATATGCAACCACAGCAAGGTGGCCAGGCTGCCAATCGGGGTAATTTTCGGGCCGAGGTCGCTGCCGATCACGTTTGCGTAGATCATCGCGTCCTTGACCACACCCACGGCATGGCTGGACTCGATGGACAACGCGCCGATCAACACCGTCGGCAGGTTGTTCATCGCCGAAGACAACAACGCAGTCAGCAACCCGGTGCCCAGCGCCGCCCCCCACACGCCGTAGGTGGCGAAGGTATCCAGCCAAGTCGCCAGGTACGTGGTGAGACCGGCGTTGCGCAAGCCGTACACCACCAAGTACATGCCCAGGGAGAAAATCACGATCTGCCACGGCGCTTCCTTCAGCACCTTGCGCGTGGAAATCTTGTGGCCCTTGGCGGCGATGACCAGCAGGAGCAGGGCACACACGGCGGAAATCGCACTGATGGGAATGCCCAACGGCTCCAGGGCAAAACAGCCGACCAGCAGGATGCCCAGCACCCACCAGCCGGCGCGGAAGGTGGCGCGGTCGTGGATCGCGCTGGCCGGATCAGCCAGGTCGGCGGGGTCGTAGACCTGTGGGATATCACGGCGGAAAAACCACAGCAGCACCGCCAGCGTGGCCGCGACGCTGACGAGGTTGACCGGCACCATGACGGCTGCGTACTCGTTGAAGCCAATCTCGAAGTAGTCCGCCGAAACGATGTTCACCAGGTTCGACACCACCAGCGGCAGGCTCGCGGTGTCGGCGATAAAGCCTGCGCCCATGACAAAGGCCAGGGTCGCCGCCGGGGAAAAGCGCAACGCCAGGAGCATCGATATCACGATGGGCGTGAGGATGAGCGCGGCGCCGTCGTTGGCAAACAGCGCCGAGACCAGCGCGCCCAGCAGCACCATATAGGCAAACAAACGTCGCCCGCGCCCACGGCCCCAGCGTGCTACATGCAGTGCGGTCCAGGCGAAGAAGCCGGCTTCGTCGAGCAGCAGGCTGATGATAATCAGCGCGACAAAGGTGCCGGTGGCATTCCAGATGATGTGCCACACCACCGGAATGTCCGCCAGGCTGATGACGCCACAGGCCAGGGCGAGAATCGCGCCCATCGTCGCACTCCAGCCGACGCCGAGGCCCTTGGGCTGCCAGATGACCAGAATGATGGTGAACAGGAAAATGCCAATGGCGACAAGCATCAATAAAAACTCCGAGGGCTCAGCAGCAGGCGCTGGCCCGTTGTGGTCGGTTGCCCATTGCATCCAGACGTTGGGTGTCGGCATGCAACCACGGCAGGTTGGCTTGCAAGGTGATGTCCAGCACTTGGGTGACCCATGCGGGCAACGCTGGATTGATGCGGTAGTAGATCCATTGACCCTGGCGACGATCCAGCATCAGCCCGCAACTGCGCAGTTGCGCCAGGTGACGGGAGATTTTCGGCTGGCTGTCCTCCAAGGCATGGATCAGTTCGCACACGCAAAGTTCGCCTTCGCGCGCAACCAGTAACGTCAGGCGTGCCCGGGTGGTATCGGCCAGGCATTTGAACAGTTCGGGAGGGGAGATGAGCTCGGACATGGGCAAGGCCCTATACATATGGGAAATCGAATATACGTATTTCCATATGTATCGGTCAAACCGGTTTTCGCTTGATCTGGATCAAGCGCCTGGGAATCTATCGCAAGTGATTGAAATTAAAATGAAACACGAATGTCCTAAAGTGCCTGCCATTGCTAATGAAGGAAGAACCCGCGTGACCCGTGCCACTCGCAACCTGCGCAAGACCCTCGATTCCGTCGCGGAAAACAACGAAACCGCCGCGTTCGACCTGATGCGCGCCGTGGAAAAACTCGGCGATGAAGTGCTGCGCCAGCGCTTGCTCAACACCATTCACCGGCTGAACCAGGACGCCTACGAACTGCGCGAAGCGCGCGACTCGGTGGAGCAGGTGTCCGTCAGGCTCGCCTGAGCAAGATCGTTCAAGACAAGCGCCTGGTTGCGCTGGCATGCTTGGCGACTGTCCGTCGTTGAGCCGTGTCCATGCCTACTGCCTTACCTCATTACGCCTTCGCACGCGGCGCCATTGCCGTCATTCCGTTGTCGTTGGCCTGCGCACCGTGGGGGCTGCTGGCCGGTTCCATGGCCATTGATGCGCAATTCACGCCGCTGCAAGCCCAGGGTTTATCCGCCATTGTGTTCGCCGGTGCCGCACAGTTGGTGGCGATCGGCATGGTCAAGAGCGGCGCGAGCCTGATCTCCATTGTGCTGACCACCTTGCTGCTCACGTCCCAGCATTTGCTCTACGGCATGCACATGCGCCCGACACTGTCGGCGCTGAACACACGCTGGCGGATGAGCCTGGGCTTTTTGCTCACCGACGAATTCTTCGCCCTGGTCAGCCACTATGACCGCCAGACGTTCAATCGCTGGTATGCCCTGGGTGTCGGCCTGACGTTCTATATCGCCTGGAACCTCTTCACCCTCGCCGGCATCGTGCTGGGCAAGAGCATTCCCGGCCTGGACCAGTTGGGCCTGGAGTTCTCCATCGCCGCGACCTTTATTGCGCTGATTACCCCGGTGGTACGGGATGTGCCGACCGTGGTCTGTGTGGCCGTGTCGCTGCTGTTCTCGGTGTGGCTGAGCTTCCTGCATTGGGAATCGGCGGTGGTAGTCTCCGGCGTGCTGGGGATGAGCGCCGGGTATGCCTGCAAACGGCTGGGAGTAGGGCAGCGATGATCTACTTCATGATTGTGACGATGGGCCTGGTGGTCTTTCTTAACCGCTACCTGTTTATCGAGCCGCGTTTGCCGGTGCGCCTCAACCGTGGCGCAAGGGAGTTTCTCGGGTTTGCGGTGCCGGGAATGCTCACGGCGATTTGCGGGCCGATCATTTTCTTGGCCGATCACCAGCACCTCAACCTGAGCCCGACCAACCCCTACCTGCTCGCCGGTATCAGCGCGGTGGCGTTGATGTACTGGACGCGCAATGTGCTGCTCACGGTGCTGTTGAGCATGGCGTTGTTCTATCTGCTGCGCTGGCTGCTCTGACGTCCAGGCGAAAAAAAGCCCGCGGGAGGGCGGGCTGAAGGGAGACTTCTAAAAATGAGCGTGGCCACTATAGGCGGCCCATTCTCCCTTCACAGTGAAACTAAATTCATCCTGCCGTGTTGCATCTGCCATGTGTCAGCAGGCGCTACCTTTGGCCCCTCGGTCGCCGGCAAGTGGTAGAGTCGCGTTTTTTTGCGACGGAGCAATGGCATGCACAAGGTGGTAATGGGCGCATTGGTACTGGCGGCGCTGGCCGGTTGCGCAGGTTCGAAGATGAAAGACGCGCGCACGGGCACGCCCTACAAGACCCTGGCTTCGGATAAAGCCACCCTGGTGGTCGCCGAATGCATCCAGTTCGGCTGGCAGGACGAAAGCGTATTCGGTGTGGATGCGGGCGGCTTCAAGGAACCCAACGGACCCGGCGGTTTCACCGTGTACACCACCGGCGGCGACTACTTTGTCGATGTGCAAAGTGCGGGCGCTGGCGCCACGGTCAAGTACTACGCCATGGAAGACAACATGCCCGCCAAGCGTCGCCTGGCGGCACTCGCGACTTGCCTGTAATCCGTTGCCTTAGTGGTTTTAGGAAATGCCCGGCGGGACAGCCGCCGGACATTCGCTTATCATTCGTCCCGCTCGTTCGGCGTGATGGCTCTTTACCAGTACACGGACGTCGAGGCCGACACGTCGGACGAGCATCCTTTTCCCCCTAGCGCGGCATATAACCCAAGTGCCAGCGCCGTGGAATCTTCAGCGACACCACGCCCAGCAACGCCGCCAACCCACCGCTGACCAGCAACGCCTTCAGGCCCATCTGCTGCTCCAGCAGCGCGCCGAGCACCGCCCCGACAAACATTCCGCCCCACGGAATCAGCTGCACACGCCAGCCATTGCGGCGCTCCCCCAGCATCCAACGCCCCAGGCCACGGCCAAAACGCGAGAGCGCGCCCGTCACGTACGTCAGGCCCACCGGCAAACCGTTGACCTCTTCCACTGCCGCATTGAGCATGCCCATCGCAATGATCGCCGCCAGCAAGGCGGGCAAGGCATCGTCCATGGGCAACAGCGCGCCAGCGCAGAGCAGGGCGGCGATGCACAGCAGCAAGGGCAGGGCATGCCGGCGGCTGAGGCGGCTGACCATCACACCCAACGCATTGCCGACGACAAAGGTGGCCACCAGCAACAGCAATCGCCCGGTCAGGCCAAGATCGCCGGCACTGATCGCCACCGCCAGCCGCGTGGTGTTGCCACTCATGAACGAGACAAAATCGCCACTGGCCATAAAGCCAATGGCATCGGTCATGCCCGCCAGCACCGAAAGGCTGGCGACCAACATCAGCCCCACCCGCCCGCGCCAACGTTGGCGGTGGGCGTGTAGGGCATTGGCGTAAGGCTTGGGGGACGACGGCAGCATAGGGCGGGGCTCCGTGTGAGATTATTCGGCCACTACCGTAGGACGCTTTGCCAGCCCGCGCAATGACCTCAAGCACACTCCAGGCGCCAGCCTGCGCTTTCCCAGCTCAGGTAGTGCGTCGGACGGATTGCCCGCATGAACGCCTCATCATGGGACACCGCAACAATCGCCCCGGTAAACCCTTGCAGAGCTTGCTCAAAAGCCAGCACCGATTCCAGGTCCAAGTGGTTAGTGGGCTCGTCCAACAACAGCAACTGCGCAGGCGTTTGGCGCCACAAGGCAATTGCCATCGCGGCCTTCAGGCGTTCACCGCCGCTGAGCTGCCTTGCCGGTTGAGTCACGCGCAACGCGTCCAGTTGCAAAAGGGCCAGGCGCGTACGCAGTTCGGCTTCTGTCAGCGGCGTGTCGAGCCGGTTGAGCTGTTCGACGATGGAGCGCTGGTCGTCGAGCAGCACGAGGTGTTGATCGATATAGGCGCAGGGCACATGCACGCTGCAAGACCCACTAACGGCCTGCCAATGCCCCGCCAGCACCTTGAGCAACGTGGACTTGCCGCAGCCGTTCGGCCCAAGCACCGCAACGCGAACGGGGCCCGATAGATGAAGGTCGAGGCCTGTGCGTGGGAGCCAAGGCAGGTCAACATCCACCAGGTTCAGCACCTGTCGGCCGTTGGGCACGGTCGAGGCGGGCAACGCCAGCAACGTCGGCGTTTCATCCTGCACTCGCTGGTAGGCATGACTCACCTGGGCGTCGAGTTCGTGCTTGTGGGCACGGTGTGCACTGCCCACGTTGCTGACAATTTCGCTGGCGGCGCTTTTCCAGCGAGCCTTGGTGAAACGGTCCACGTTCGCGGTGTCTGCCTGCTTGCGCGAACGCGCGGCATGCCGTTGCACATTGTCATGGTTTGTTTGCAGGCGCTGTCGTTCGCGGCTGCGGTTCAGCCGCGCGTGTTCCAGGGCCGCGACCGCAGCGTGCTGTTCGGCGTCACGCTGCTGGCGGTAGGTCTCGTAATTGCCGCCATAGACCTTGGCACCAAGGGGCGAGAGTTCGACGATACGCCCTAGGGTATTGAGCAGTTGCCGGTCATGGCTGACCACCACCAGGCCACCGCGCCAATCCGCTAATCGCTGTAACAGCCACTCGCGGCCGCTGCGGTCGAGGTGGTTGGTCGGTTCATCGAGCACCAACAACTGTGGCGCGGCCAGCAGCGCGCCGATCAGCGCCACCCTCGCCAATTGGCCGCCACTGAGTTGATCGGCCAGGCTGTCAGGGGCCAGGTGTTCCAACCCAGCGTTATCCAGCGCGTGGCGCAGACGCTCGCCGAGGTCCCAGCGGTCGTCGATCAGTTCTAGATCTTGCAGTTGCGCCGTGCCGCGGGTCATCCGTTCAAGGGCGGCGAGGGCCGGGGCTGTGCCTGTGAGATGGGCGATGGTTTCACCGGAGGCAACGTCCACGCTTTGCGGCACGTAAACCGCGCTGGCGGAACGCCTCAGGGTGCCGGAGGAGGGCTGCAGGTGCCCGGCGATCAATTTGGCGAGGATGCTTTTGCCTCGGCCGTTGCGCCCGACGATACCGGTAGGCGTGTGATCGATGGTCAGGTTCAGGTCTTGCAGTAACGTTTCGCCATTGGCGAACTGAAAATCCAGGTGTTGCAGGGAAACGAGTGCGGGAAGCCGGTTGACGTCAGTCATCAGCACCTCCAAAAAAATGTCGAACAGGCCAACAAGCACGCCGGGCGGCTTGTTGCAGATACATTTTGGAAGGCTTAGTTGTTCACGTCAGCGGTCATCCTGATACACAGAAGGGACGCAAAGGCTAACCCTGCTTGGCGGTTATCGGCAAGCCCGTTGCCAACTTTTCCAGAAACATCGCCAGCGCCACCTCTTCCGCCTTGAGCCCCTTGCGCACCCGAGGCTTGGGCAATTTGGACAGTTCCCCCAGGCTGAAATGCTCCAACACGGCCGGGTGGATGTAGCACTTGCGGCACACCGCCGGGGTATTGCCCAGTTGCTTGGCGACGTCCTTGACCGTTGCCACCACATGGCGCTTGGCGTCGGATTCGGGCTGCCATTGCAGCTCGCGCAATACGGCCAGCGCCAGGGCTGTGCCGGCCCAGGTGCGGTAATCCTTGGCGGTGAAGTCGGCGCCGGTGAGGCTGTGCAGGTAGGCGTTGACGTCATGGGAGCTGACCGTATGCCGTTCACCGTCTGCGTCGAGGTATTGAAACAGGTCTTGCCCCGGCAGCTCCAGGCAACGCTTGACCACCGTCGCCAGCCGCCGATCGCGGACGCTGACCTGGTGCTCCACGCCACTCTTGCCGCGAAACTGGAACTGGATCTCGCTGCCCTTGATATCGACATGCCGATTGCGCAGGGTGGTCAGTCCATAGGACTTGTTCTCACGGGCGTATTGGCTGTTGCCGACGCGGATCAGGGTGGCATCGAGCAGCATCACCACTGTGGCCAATACCTTTTCCCGGGTAAAACCCGGCTCGGCGATCTGTGCTTCGAGTCTCTTGCGCAGTTTTGGCAGCGCTTCGCCAAACGCCTGGAGACGCGAGTACTTGTCACTGTCGCGTACCTCACGCCAGCGCGGGTGATAGCGGTATTGCTTGCGCCCACGGGCATCGCGGCCGGTGGCTTGCAGATGACCGCGCGGGTCGGCGCAGATCCACACGTCGGTGTAGGCCGGCGGCACGGCCAGGGCGTTCAGGCGCTGGATTTCAGCGGCGTCCTTGATCCGTACACCCTTTGTGTCGAAGTACTGGAATTTGCCACGCAGGGTCTTGCGGCGAATGCCAGGCTGGGTGTCGTCAACGTAGTGCAGGTCGCGGGGCAGCGTGGCATCAGGCATGGCGAAGGCTCCTTGGCAACAATCAGGCCGGTATGCCTGATTGACCGCAGCCCGCTGCCGTCGTGCCAAAAGTTTGCTTACGCGAGGACCGCCACCGCCTTGATCTGTGCCCACAGTGCCTGGCCGGGATGCACTTGCAACTGATCGCGGGAGAACCGTGTGATACGCGCCAGCAGCGGCGTCCCGGCGGCATCCAGGCGTACGAGGACGTGGGCATTGTTGTCGGCGCCCAATTCCTGGGTAACCGTCACCGGCAAGCGATTGAGGATGCTGCTGTGTTCCTCGGCCTGCAGGCTGAGGCTCACGTCGCGGGCCTGCACCTTGATGCGCAGCGCCTTGCCCAGCGCCAGCGGCGCATGGGCCACGCGCATGTGCAAGGCGCTGGCGGGCAGTTGCAGGGTCAGCAGTTGATAGTGTTCGTCGTAGGCGCTGACGGTGCCGTTGATGACCACACCGGCGTCGTCACCGGAGGCCATCGGCAGGTCCAGCCGCGCCAGGGTTTCGCCGATGGGGCCGCTGGCCAGGGCCTTGCCGTCATGGAGCAGGACGATGTGATCGGCCAGGCGCGCCACTTCGTCCTGGGCATGGCTGACGTACAGCACGGGGATGTCCAGTTCATCGTGCAGGCGTTCGAGGTACGGCAGGATCTCGCCCTTGCGCTTGCTGTCGAGGGCCGCCAGCGGTTCATCCATCAACAGCAACTGCGGGCTGGTGAGCAGGGCGCGGGCGATGCCGACGCGTTGCCGCTCACCGCCCGACAAGTGTTGCGGGTGGCGATCGAGCAAGTGGCCGATCCCCAGCAGTTCGGTGGCTTGAGCCATGTCCACGCGGCGCTGTTGGCGGGCAATGCGCTTTAGGCCGAACTCCAGATTGGCGCGCACCGACAGATGGGGGAACAGGCTCGCCTCTTGAAACACATAACCCAGCGCGCGCTTGTGCGGCGGCACGAACAGGCCGTTGGCGCTGTCTTGCCACACTTCATCGTTGATCTGCACAAAGCCGTGCTCCGCGCGCTCCAGCCCGGCGATGCAGCGCAAGCAGGTGGTTTTGCCGGAGCCGGAGTTGCCGTACAAAGCGGTCACCCCGCGACCGGGTAATTGCAGGTCCACATCGAGGGCAAATCCCGAGTAGCTCAGTTGCAGGCGTACATCGATCATCGTCAGCTCCAACCCATCTTGGTCTTACGGCTGGAGTAAAGCGCCAGCAACACGAGGAACGCGAACACCACCATGGAACCCGCCAGCCAGTGGGCCTGGGCATATTCCATGGCTTCGACGTGGTCATAGATCTGCACCGAGACCACGCGGGTCTTGTCCGGGATATTGCCGCCGATCATCAGCACCACGCCGAACTCACCGACGGTGTGGGCGAAACCCAGGATCGATGCGGTGATAAACCCCGGGCGGGCGAGGGGCAGGATCACCGTGAAAAACGTGTCCCAGGGATTGGCGCGCAACGTCGCCGCCACTTCCAGGGGGCGCGTGCCGATGGCGGAGAAGGCGTTCTGCAACGGCTGCACCACAAACGGCATGGAATAGATCACCGAGCCAATCACCAGCCCGGCGAAGCTGAAGGTGAGGGTACCCAGGCCCAGCCATTGGGTGAACTGGCCGAAATAGCCATTGGGGCCCATGGTCAACAGCAGGTAGAAACCGATCACCGTCGGTGGCAACACCAACGGCAAGGCGACGACGGCGCCGATGGGGCCGCGCCACCACGAACGGGTGCGCGACAGCCACAGGGCAATCGGAGTGCCGATGACCAGTAGGATCACGGTGGTCAGTGACGCCAGCTTGATGGTCAACCAGATAGCGGAAAAATCGGCACTCGATAGCGGCATTTAGAGCTCGTAACCGTAGGACTTGATAACGGCCGCGGCTTTTGGCCCTTTCAGGTATTCAACCAGGGCCTTGGCAGCGGCGCTGTCCTTGCCCTTGTTGAGGATCACCGCGTCCTGTTTGATCGGGTCATGCATGGACGATGGGACGATCCACGCCGAACCGCTGGTGACTTTGCCGTCTTTATAGATCTGCGACAAGGCCACGAAGCCCAACTCGGCGTTGCCGGTGGACACGAACTGATAGGCCTGGGTGATGTTCTGGCCTTCAACCAGCTTGTCCTTGACCTTGTCGGTCAAGCCTTCCCGTGCCAGCACCTGGGTGGCGGCCAGGCCGTAGGGCGCGGCTTTCGGGTTGGCGATGGACAGGTGTTTGAAGTCGTTCTTCTTCAGCACTTCGCCCTTGGCGTCGACATAGCCTTCTTTCGCCGACCACAGCGCCAGGGTGCCCACCGCGTAGGTGAAGCGCGAGCCTTTGACGGTGTCACCTTCGCTTTCCAGTTTTTGCGGGGTGGTGTCATCGGCGGCAAGGAAGACTTCGAACGGCGCGCCGTTCTTGATCTGCGTATAGAACTGGCCGGTGGCACCGTAGGCGGCGACCAGTTTGTGACCGGTGTCTTTTTCGAAGTCGGCGGCAATCGCCTGGATCGGGGCGGTGAAGTTGGCAGCGACGGCGACTTGCACTTCATCGGCGTGGGCCGAACCGAAGGCGAGGGCAGCGACCAGCGCGGCCAGGCGTGAAACACGAATCTTCATGGAGCAGCTCCTAGTGGATGTACGGCTTGTTATAGGTAGAAGGTGTTACCGCTATTTACGGGAATATATAGCGGTTAGCCATTGCCGGTACAGTGCCAAGTTGCCCCAGGTGTCAGTTTTTCGTGAGTTTGGCCAGCGCCTGTTCGGCCAGTTCCCGTGTCAGGTCATAGGTGGAGATGTCTTTGCCCAGGCGCAGCGCCTGGCCCGACCACAGGTTGCTGAAACCCGCTTCGTCCTTGGCCTTGAGCGGTATCAGCGCGCCCCCGGAGGTAGGAAACGCCGGTGCTGCCGGGTTGATCGCACCCAACTCACGCATGACCCGATTGACAATGCCCCGTGCCGGGCGGCCGGTGAACAGGTTGGTCAACGCGGTTTCACTGGCCTGGGCATGGCGCAAGGCGTGGTGATGGGACGGTGTGACATTGGCTTCGGGAGTGAACAGGTAGGCGGTGCCGATCTGCACCGCCGAGGCGCCCAGGGCGAAGGCCGCGACAATCCCCCGTGCATCGCCAATGCCACCGGCGGCGATCACCGGCACGCTGACGGCATCGACGATTTGCGGCAGCAGGGCGAACAAGCCGATCTGGGTGTTGAGGTCACTGCTCAGAAACAAGCCACGGTGCCCACCGGCCTCAATGCCCATGGCGATGATTGCGTCGCAGCCGTGTTGTTCCAGCCAGATCGCTTCTTCCACGGTGGTTGCCGACGACAGCACTTTGGCCCCGGTGGCTTTCACTCGATCCAGCAGGGCTTTTTCCGGCAGGCCAAAGTGAAAACTCACCACTTCGGGACGGAATTCTTCAACCACCTGGCAGGCGGCGTCGTTAAACGGTTCGCGGTTGGAGACGGGCGTCGGCGCGTCAAAGTCGGCGCCCAATTCGAGGTAGTAGGGCTTCAACAATTCTTTCCAGTGTTGATCGCGTGCTGCGTCGGGCTCAGGCGGCTGGTGGCAGAAGAAATTCACGTTGATGGGCCGTGTGCTGGCCTGACGAATCGTGCTGAGCGCTTCACGCAGTTGTGGGAGGCTGAGCGCCGCCGCTGGCAGCGAACCCAGCGCGCCCGCGTTGTTGGCGGCGATGACCATGGCCGTGGTGGTACCGACCGCCATGGGGGCCTGGATGATGGGCGTATCGATGCCCAACAGGTCAATCAGGCGGGTGTCTGGCCAGGTGCTCATGGGATGCGTCTCCAGCGTTAGTAAGATTTTTCGCTGTTTTAGCAGGGCCCCTGGCCGCCGGCCACTCTGTTTTATTCACTGGACGCGGGCGCTTTTTCGTGCCGGTCAGCTGTCACTTTCGCGTGCCAGCAAGCGCCGCTTGCGCTCCACCCCCCAACGGTAGCCCGACAGCTCGCCATTGCTGCGCACCACGCGGTGGCAAGGGATCGCCACTGCCAGGCAGTTGGCCCCACACGCCTGGGCCACTGCGCGGAATGACTTGGGTGCGCCGATACGCTCGGCGATCTGCGCATAACTGGCGGTGCTGCCCAATGGGATATCGCGCAGGGCTTGCCATACCCGTTGTTGAAAGGCGGTGCCACGCAGGTCCAGTGGCAGGTCCAGGCCGAGGGCGGGCGCCTCGATAAAACCCACGACTTGCGCAACCGTTTGTTCGAAGTGACGGTCTGCGCCCACCAGGTCAGCCTTGGGAAACTGATCCTGTAGGTCGCGCACCAAGGCGTCCGGGTCGTCCCCCAGCAGAATGGCGCACACGCCACGGCGGCTTTGCGCCACCAGAATCGCCCCCAGCGAGCATTGGCCAACCGCAAACAGGATCTCGCTGTTGGTGCCGCCCGCCTTGTAGTCACTGGGTTTCATGCCAAGCAACTGATCGGCCGCCTCATAAAAGCGGCTGTTGGAGTTGAAGCCTGCGTCATACAGCGCGTCGGTCACCGACTGCCGGCCCTTGAGCCCCTCACGCACTTTGCGCGTGCGCTGGGCGCTGGCGTAGCCCTTGGGGGTCAGTCCGGTGACGGCTTTGAACACCCGGTGAAAGTGGAAAGGGCTGAGCCCCGCACGCAGGGCGAGCGTGTTGAGGCTGGGTGGGGTGTCGGCCTGTTCGATGTGGCGGCACGCCTCGGCGACCAGGTGCCCATGATGGGCGGCCAATTGGCTCTGGTCGCCGCTCGCACGTTTGCTCGCACGGTAACCGGCAGCCTCGGCTTGTGCCGGCGTGTCGAAGAACTGGATATTTTCCGGGCGTGGCAACCGTGAGGCGCTGCTGGGGCGACAATACACGCCGGTGGTTTTTACGCCATAGACGAATAACTCATCGGCCTTGGGGTCGCGGGCGACGATGGCGGCCCAGCGCGGATCTTGCTCGGTTTTCATGGGCGGCACTCTTGACGGGTGTTGCGCAGATTAACCCTGTGGCATCGGCCTGGCACTCCGAAGCTTGCGGTCAAATCAGCCGGCGGTGCGAAACGTCAGGTTGATGCGTTGCGGGCCCATGACCGGGTGCCGGCCTTCCTTGACCGGCATCACGCCGTGAAAGCGCAGGCGGTCGACGCCGCCCCAGACCACGACGTCGCCATGGAACAGTGAAATCTTTTGCGCGCGATCACCACGCGCGTGGCCACCAAACAGAAAAATCGCCGGCAAGCCGAGGGACACCGACACCACCGGTGCGTGGTAGTGGCGCTCGTTCTTGTCCTGATGCAGGGACATTTTTGCGCCGGGCACGTAGCGGTTTATCAGGCAGGCGTCGGGGGCGAACCCGATGAAACCGGCGTCTGCCGCCGCCTGCACGGCCAATTGGCGCAATGCGTCGGGCATGGTCGGCCAAGGCAGTTGGCTGCGCGGGTCCAGCGGGGAGTAGCGGTAGCCGTGGGCGTCGGTGGTCCAGCCTAGCTCGCCGCAGCTGCTCAACGCCGCCGACATGGTAAAACCGCCTGGGGTGACCATCTGCCGAAACGGTGATTGCGCCAGCACTTGGCGCAGCGATGGTAGAAGGCGTTCGATCCAAGGCAGGGCATACCCCCTTAGCACGTAGGACTCATCGCCGATTTGTTCACGCCCTGCGGGTTGTTGCAGGGCGTCATCGGCGAACAGGTCGGCGGTGGGCATCGGTTTACAGGGCCTTGCTCACAGTGATGTCGGTGATTTCATCACTGGCATCATGGATTTTGGCCAGGGCTTGCTTGGCTTCTTCCACGCTGTTGCTGTGCAGTTGGGCGAACTCGAAGCGGCGTTCGCCGTTGAGTTTGTACTTGATCACGTATTTGGTGGTAGTCACTGCTTATTTCCTGTGGCGAGTCCGAATCAGCTCAGCTTGGTGCTGGTGCGACGAACGATACGAATCTTGTGGGACAGCGCGGGTTTACGCGTCACGCTGATCGCGCGGCGGGTGACCACATCCAGGGTAATGTTCCAGAAGCCGGTGCTTGGCGCGGTGATCTTGGCGGGAAACTTGTCGAATGCGCCACCGTGGTAGGTGTGGCGGCCGCCATTTTTGAAGCTGCGAAAGTTCGCATCGCTCATCAGACGAATATTACAAGTCTGCGAGCATTCGATGACGACAATGTCCCCCTCGTTGAGGTGCTCGCGCTGGTGGATGAATTTCATGGGGTGTCTCCAGAAGGGCTTTTTCTGAAAAATCAGAACGATACGTAGGTTAAGATGGAGTTTATCAGCCCCAGCGCTTTTATTATCGTGCCGTTGTCGATGACATCGACAATTTAAAACAGTTATTTACCGAGTTATCAGGGATAAATCCTACGTTGACGGGAGAAATTTGCCATCCCGGCTGTCGTAGGATCTTTATCGGAGGTTTTGTATGAAGTGGAGTGTGTTGGTTCTGGCCGTGGCGCTAGGTGGGTGTGCCTCGGTTGCCGATATCAAGCAGACCCCTCCCACGTTGGCCGTCATTTCCGGCAAGAAGCCGCAGGAATATGCTGCCTGTGTCGTGCGTAAGCTGTCGTCTACGCGCCGCCCGCCGCAAATCGAGCCACATAAAGACGGTGTGCAGGTTATTGTCCCGCAGAAGTTTTCCGCGGACCCCTCGGCCATTTTCGAGATTGAAGACCGCTCCAGCGGCAGCAGCATCAAGCTCTATGAGAGCATGTCCAATGTGCCGATCCGTCCGGGTGATGTGAAAAAGGCTGGGGAAGATTGCATTTCCGGCTGATGCCGTTGCGGAATATCAGATATGAAACGTGAACACGTCAAAATGCGCCACGCCGAGGGCCAGATTTCGGCTACCCATGTGATCCAGAATCCCGCCGACCTCGGCGAATGGATCGTGTTTTTCAAGAAAAGCGGCGGTCGCAGTTTTTTTCTAGTGGACGACCAGGATGAGGTCGAATCCTTCGCCAGCCTTGATGCGCTGACCGAGACCCTGCGCGGGCTGGGAATCAAGTTCGCTGAGGTCCACCTGTAACCCGGGGGTTACTTGCACACCACCACGACACTGCGGCTTTTGTAATTGCCGACGTCCTTGCCCAGGGTCTTGTCGCCCTCGCTCAGGGCCGGTGTGCCCTCGGTGCCGACGATGCGATAACCGGTACCCGCACAGGATGCATCGGCTTTTTCGTAGCAGCTGGCCCACGAGTTGGCCTCGCCCGAGCAATCGACGGTCAGGCCTTGCTCGCCGTTTTTCAGATAAACGTCAGAAGTGGTGGTGCACCCGGCAAGCGCCAGTACCGCAGTCAGTGCGAGAATTTTGTTCATGGGTAGGTCGTCGTCGAGGGTGTTGAAGGGCGCGCCGATACGCCAATTGAGCGTCTGCGCAAGACTATAGCGAACTGCCACCAAGGTACAGGCAAACACAAAAAAGCCCCGTTGACCGGGGCTTTTGCGCAAGGCGCCGAGGTTTACTTGCCTTTGGGGCGCTTGCTCGATGCGTGGCCGGCTTCATCCACAAACACTTCAGCGACCGCCGCCGCTTGGCTTTCGGTCGCAAAAGCCCCGGCAACGCTGTCGCCGTGGAAGTTGATCAGGTGCCAACCGTCCGCACGCTTGGTGATGAGGTAGCCGTTTACGCCTTTTGGTTCTGACATCTATTGAGCATCTCGTGGTCGGGTTCAAGGGTGCAATGATAGCGCCAAATGTCGCGGCCCCGCGCAAGTTATTCCAATCCAATGTACAACCGCGAAAAGCGTGCTAAAAAGGTTGCAGCCCTTTAAAACAGCGAGGGGCGGGCATTTTTTGCCCTGTCGGTGGCGACGCTCTCTGTAAGATAAGTGGAACTTACACCGACATTTTTTCTCTATGTTGACATCGCAACGCCAGCAGGACCCATTGTAAGGTGACTGCGGCCTGATTAGACTGCGCCGAATTCCGTACGCACAGCCCTTTGTAAGGACTTATATGATCAAGAAATGCTTGTTCCCAGCAGCCGGTTACGGCACTCGCTTCCTGCCAGCGACCAAAGCCATGCCTAAAGAGATGCTGCCGGTGGTGAACAAGCCACTGATTCAGTACGGCGTCGAAGAGGCACTGGATGCCGGCCTGAACGAAATCTCCATCGTGACCGGCCGCGGCAAACGCGCGCTGGAAGACCACTTCGACATCAGCTACGAGCTGGAAAACCAGATCAAGGGCACCGACAAGGAAAAATACCTGGTTGGTATCCGCAAGCTGCTGGACGAGTGCTCGTTCTCCTACACCCGTCAAACCCAGATGAAAGGCCTTGGCCACGCGATCCTGACCGGCCGCCCGTTGATCGGTGACGAACCGTTCGCCGTGGTCCTGGCGGACGACCTGTGCGTCAACCTGGAAGGTGACGGCGTGCTGACCCAGATGGTCAAGCTGTACCAGAAATACCGTTGCACCATCGTTGCGGTGCAAGAGGTTGATCCTCAAGAAACCAACAAGTACGGCGTCATCGCCGGCGACGACATTGGTGATGGCTTGATCCGCGTGCGCGACATGGTGGAAAAACCAGCGCCGGAAGATGCTCCGTCGAACCTGGCGATCATCGGTCGTTACATCCTGACCCCGGATATCTTCAAGTTGATCGAAGAAACCGAGCCAGGCAAGGGCGGCGAAATCCAGATCACCGACGCCTTGCTCAAGCAAGCCAAAGACGGTTGCGTGATTGCCTACAAGTTCAAAGGCCGTCGTTTCGACTGCGGTGGCGCTGAAGGCTACATCGAAGCAACCAACTTCTGCTACGAGCACTTCTACAAGACTGGCAAGGCTTACTGATTCACGGTAGCCAGACCGGTTTTAAGCGAAAGCCACCTTCGGGTGGCTTTTTCGTTTTTCAGTACCCTGTAAGTCGGTATGCTGATGTCCTGCCGAGGAGAGTGAAATGGCCTACGATTTTGACTTGTATGTAATTGGCGCCGGTTCTGGCGGTGTTCGCGCAGCACGTTTTGCTGCAGGGTTTGGTGCCAAGGTGGCCGTGGCCGAAAGCCGCTACCTGGGCGGCACCTGCGTCAACGTGGGCTGCGTGCCGAAAAAGCTCTTGGTGTACGGCGCGCACTTTGCCGAAGACTTCGAACAGGCCAGTGGTTTTGGCTGGTCGCTGGGCGAGGCAAACTTTGATTGGGCGACCCTGATCGCCAACAAGGACCGTGAGATCAATCGCCTCAACGGCATTTATCGCAACCTGTTGGTCAACAGCGGCGTGACCCTGCACGAAGGGCACGCACGCCTGGTTGATGCGCACCAGGTGGAAATCAATGGCGAGCGCTTTAGCGCCAAACACATCCTCATCGCCACGGGCGGCTGGCCGCAGATCCCGGAAATTCCGGGGCGCGAGTATGCGATTGGCTCCAATGAGGCGTTTTTCCTCAAGGAGCTGCCCAAGCGCGTGCTGGTAGTAGGCGGTGGCTACATTGCCGTTGAGTTCGCAGGAATTTTCCATGGGCTGGGTGCGAAGACTTCACTGCTATATCGCGGCGACCTGTTCCTGCGCGGCTTCGATGGTGCCGTGCGCACCCATCTCAAGGAAGAACTGACCAAGCGCGGTCTGGACTTGCAGTTCAATGCCGATATCGAACGCATCGACAAGCAGGCGGATGGCAGCCTGAAAGCGACCTTGAAGGACGGTCGCGTGCTGGAGGCAGATTGTGTGTTCTACGCCACTGGCCGGCGCCCGATGCTAGACAACCTGGGCCTGGAAAACACCGGGGTCAAACTCGACAAACGTGGTTTTGTCGAAGTGGACGACCTGTACCAGACAGCCGAGTCGTCGATCCTCGCCATTGGTGATGTGATCGGTCGCGTACAGCTGACGCCTGTGGCCCTGGCCGAAGGCATGGCGGTGGCGCGCCGCCTGTTCAAGCCTGAGCAATATCGCCCGGTGGATTACGCGATGATTCCGACGGCGGTGTTCAGCCTGCCGAATATCGGCACTGTAGGGCTGACGGAAGAAGAGGCGAAGGAGAAGGGGCACACCGTGCAGATCTTCGAAAGCCGTTTCCGGCCGATGAAGTTGACCCTGACCGAGTGCCAGGAAAAAACCCTGATGAAGCTGGTGGTGGATGCCGACACCGACAAGGTGTTGGGTTGCCACATGGTCGGCCCGGATGCCGGAGAAATCGTCCAGGGCCTGGCGATCGCGCTCAAGGCGGGCGCGACCAAGCGGCATTTCGATGAAACCATCGGCGTGCATCCTACGGCGGCGGAAGAATTCGTCACCATGCGCACGCCTGTGGCGGACTAATCAGGCGTCTGGCGTTGCCTCTGGTGCCGTTGCAACGACGGCGGCCAGGCGCAGTGCCTCGATGCTGGCCTGGGCCTTAATCAGGTCCAGTTCCAGCGTCTTGTTCACCTGCAGGTGTTCGGTCAGCGCCTCCTGGCGGGACTGGCACTCCAGCACGGCCACGCGCAAGCGCTCCTGAAGCAGGCTGCGTTCGCCGTCTATCCGGTTCATCTGTTCGTTCAACGTGAGCTGCTGGGCCTGGTCCTTGCGGGCCTGCTCCTGCGCGGTCGCCAACTCCTTGGTGGTGACCCGGTGCTCGATCAACAGCCGCTCGTTATCACGGTGCAGCTGAGTGATTTCATCCTGGCGCACCATGGCGCTCTGCTGCGCCTGGCGTAGCTCGGCCTGGACCTGTTGCAACTGGCCTTCATGGCGACGTTGCTCCTGCTCACGCTGTTCCTTGATGGCATTGCGGTAGTGCTCCAGAGCGTCGCGGGCGTGCAGGTGCTTTTCTTCCAGCGAGCGGATCTGTTCGTCCTTGTCATTGAGGCGCAGCTCGTAATCACCGCAGGCCTGGCTGAGGCCGGCGTTACGGGTTTGCTCGGTCTGCAGGCTAGTGCTGGCGGTTTGCAAGGCGGCGCTTTCTTCGGCCAGGGCGGCGGCCTGGATATCAAATTGTTGCTTGAGCTGGCCGTGGGCGGCTTCCAGGGTCTCCACCTGGGCGAGCAGGGCGGTTTTCTGTTGCTCGAATTGCGCGAGGGCTTGGTCGATGGGCTCCTGGGCTTTCTCTTTCAGGCGTTGTGCCAGCCGCGCTACCAATTCACCCAGCTCATCGTCGAGCGGCGCCTGGGTGATGGTGAGGCGCGACTCACTGTCGTCCAACTCCTTCAAATAGCGGTGAATCGTAGTCTTTGAGCCGGTGTTGCCCATTTCGATGCGTACAGCATCAATGCTCGGGTTCTCGCCGCGAGCGAGGATCGCCAGGCGTGCCGTTTGAACTACTGCTTTGTTTATGCCGCCGCGCGCCATGGGGTCTCCGTCGATTTAGTACTGTGGTACATAGTATGTAGATACATACTCTATCACGAATAAAAACTCGTTTAAATTCATGATTTAACAGATGGGATATTGGCGTATTATCCCGTGTGATAGACGTTTTAACCGTGTGAACACCCGCTAGCAGTACGAATAGGCCTCCCATGAGCGATCTGGACCGTTATCTCAATGCCGCCACCCGCGATAACACGCGGCGCAGCTACCGCGCGGCCATCGAACACTTCGAAGTGAACTGGGGCGGGTTCCTGCCGGCTACCAGCGACAGCGTGGCGCGTTACCTGGTGGCCCATGCGGGCGTGCTGGCCGTCAATACCTTGAAGCTGCGGCTCTCGGCGTTGGCGCAATGGCACACCAGCCAAGGCTTTCCCGACCCGACGAAGGCGCCGGTGGTGCGCAAGGTGCTCAAAGGGATACGTGCCGTGCACCCGGCGCAGGAGAAACAGGCCGAGCCATTGCAGCTCAAGCACTTGGAGCAGGTAGTGGCTTCGCTGGCGACAGAGGCGCAGGAGGCTGCCCAGGCTCACGACCAGCCACGCTTGCTGCGGGCAAAGCGCGACACGGCGTTGATCTTGCTGGGCTTCTGGCGCGGTTTTCGTAGCGACGAGTTGTGCCGCCTGCAGATCGAACATGTGCAGGCCACGCCCGGCGCCGGCATCAGCCTGTATCTGCCGCGCAGCAAAAGCGACCGTGACAATCTCGGCAAGACCTACCAAACCCCGGCGCTGCTGCGCCTGTGTCCGGTACAGGCCTATAGCGAATGGCTCAGCGCCTCGGCGCTGGTGCGCGGCCCGGTGTTTCGGGGGATTGATCGCTGGGGCAACCTGGGGGAGGAGGGGTTGCACCCCAACAGCGTGATCCCGCTGTTGCGCCAGGCGCTGGAGCGCGCCGGTATTGCCGCCGAGCTCTACACCAGCCACTCGTTGCGCCGGGGCTTCGCGACCTGGGCCCACCGCAGCGGCTGGGATATCAAGTCGCTGATGAGTTACGTCGGCTGGAGCGACATGAAATCCGCCATGCGCTATGTTGAAGCGACGCCTTTTCTCGGCATGACATTGGCGACGCAACCGCTGCTTTAAGATTTCTTCTATTAATACGGTCTGCTGATAGAGAAAGCCAATCGCGAGCATCAGGTTTGCCAATGAGCCATCGGTGCAGAGAGTGCGTAGGATTCACTTCATCAACTTCTTAACCCTGACGGAGAGTCAACGATGCCTATCATCAACAGCCAAGTAAAACCGTTCAAAGCTACCGCATACAAAAACGGCAACTTCGTAGATGTGTCTGACGCCGACCTGAAAGGCAAGTGGTCCGTGGTGTTCTTCTACCCAGCCGACTTCACCTTCGTTTGCCCAACCGAGCTGGAAGACCTGGCTGACAACTACGCCGAATTCCAGAAACTGGGCGTCGAGATCTACAGCGTTTCCACCGACACCCACTTTGCCCACGCGGCCTGGCACAACACTTCGCCAGCCATCGGCAAAATCCAGTACACCATGATCGGCGACCCAACCCTGACCATCTCCCGCAACTTCGACGTACTGATCGAAGAAGCTGGCCTGGCAGACCGCGGTACTTTCGTGATTAACCCAGAAGGTCAGATCAAGATCGTTGAGCTGAACGACGGTGGTGTTGGCCGTGACGCTTCCGAGCTGCTGCGCAAGATCAAGGCTGCCCAGTACGTTGCTGCCCACCCAGGCGAAGTGTGCCCAGCCAAGTGGAAAGAAGGCGAGGCTACCCTGGCTCCATCCCTGGACCTGGTTGGCAAGATCTAAGTCTGTGAAGCACCTCAGGGCGGAATACACCGCACCTTAAGTAAGCTGCAACCGCCCTCAAAAACGCCCGGGCGAGATTCGCTCGGGCGTTTTTTTATACCGAATTAAAAGGAATCGCCCGTATGTTGGACGCCAATCTTAAAGCTCAGTTGAAGTCATACCTGGAACGGGTCACCCAGCCGATCGAGATCGTCGCCTCCCTCGACGACGGTGCGAAATCCCAGGAAATGCTTGCCCTATTGCAGGACGTTATCAGCCTCACCACGCTGATTACCCTGAAAACCGATGGCAATGATGCGCGTAAGCCATCGTTCTCCATCAACCGCCCGGGTGCCGAGATCAGCCTGCGTTTTGCCGGCATCCCGATGGGCCATGAATTCACTTCGCTGGTGTTGGCCCTGCTGCAAGTCGGTGGCCACCCGTCGAAGGCCAGTGTCGAAGTGATTGAACAGATCCGCGCCCTGAAAGGCGAGTTCAGCTTCGAGACGTACTTCTCGCTGTCTTGCCAGAACTGCCCGGACGTGGTCCAGGCGCTGAACCTGATGGCGGTGCTCAACCCGAATATCCGCCACGTCGCCATCGACGGCGCGCTGTTCCAGGCGGAAGTGGATGAGCGCCAGGTCATGGCCGTGCCCAGTGTCTACCTCAACGGTGTGAACTTCGGCCAGGGCCGCATGGGCCTGGAAGAAATCCTCGCCAAGCTCGACACCAGCGGCCTCGAAAAAGCCGCTGAAAAAATCAGCGCCAAAGACGCGTTTGATGTGCTTGTCGTCGGTGGTGGCCCGGCCGGCTCGGCAGCCGCTATCTACGCCGCACGTAAAGGTATCCGTACCGGCGTCGCCGCCGAGCGTTTTGGCGGGCAGGTGCTGGACACCATGTCCATCGAGAACTTCATCTCGGTGCAGGAAACCGAAGGGCCGAAACTGGCCAGCGCCCTTGAGGCCCATGTGCGTCAATACGACGTGGACATCATGAACCTGCAGCGCGCCAGTGCCCTGGTGCCGGCCAAGAACCCAGGCGAGCTGCATGAAATTCGCTTCGAAAGCGGTGCGACCCTCAAGTCCAAGACCGTGATCCTGGCCACCGGTGCGCGCTGGCGTGAAATGGGCGTGCCGGGCGAGCAGGAATACAAGGCCAAGGGCGTGTGCTTCTGCCCGCACTGCGACGGCCCATTGTTCAAAGGCAAGCGCGTGGCGGTGATCGGCGGCGGTAACTCCGGCGTTGAAGCAGCCATCGACCTGGCCGGGATTGTCAGCCATGTCACCTTGCTGGAGTTTGACAGCAAGCTGCGCGCCGATGCGGTGTTGCAGCGCAAGCTGTTCAGCCTGCCGAACGTAGATGTGATTACCAGTGCGCTGACCAGCGAAGTCAAAGGTGATGGTCAAAAAGTCACTGGCCTGGCGTACAAGGACCGTGACAGCGGCGAGTTCAAGACTGTCGATCTGGAAGGCATCTTCGTGCAGATCGGCCTGTTGCCAAACACTGACTGGCTCAAAGGCACGGTCGAACTGTCGCCTCGCGGCGAGATCATTGTCGATGCCCGTGGCGAGACATCACTGCCCGGCGTGTTCGCCGCCGGTGACGTCACCACGGTGCCGTACAAGCAGATCGTGATCGCGGTAGGCGAGGGCGCCAAGGCTTCCCTGAGTGCTTTCGACCACTTGATCCGCACGTCGTAAGTTGCCCGGCTGAAATGAAAAACCCCATGAGCGATCATGGGGTTTTTTCGTTCCTTCTCGTTCCCACGCGCTGCGTGGGAACGCATCCAGTGACGCTCCGCGTCACGCCACCTACTTACATGGGCGCTGGCTGGATAATCTCGACCCAGTACGCATCCGGGTCCTTGATGAAGGCCAGGCTCTTCATGCGGCCATCGCTCAGGCGTTTCTGGAAATCACAGCCCAGGGCTTCGAAACGCTCGCAGGCGGCCACGATGTCTGGCACGGAAATGCAGATATGGCCAAAACCACGCGGGTCAGTGTTGCCGTTGTGATAGGCAAAGTCGGCGTCGTTTTCGGTGCCGTGGTTGTGGGTCAACTCCAGGATGCCGGGGATCGACTTCATCCACTGCGTGCGTTCGGCGGCATCGACCGGGATCTGGGACTTGTCCACCAGCGCCAGGAAGTACAGGCTGAATTGCGCGTCCGGGAAATCGCGTTTCTCAACCAGGGAAAAACCCAGGACGCGGGTGTAGAAATCCAGCGACTTGGTGATGTCCTTGACCCGCAACATGGTGTGGTTGAACACGAAGTTCGAGGTGGCGGTGTCCGGTTGGGCGGTGACGCCCGGGAAAGTGTTCAGTTCGTGCAGGCTCATGGGCCCTCCAGAAAAAATGGGGCAAAGCGGTCCCTTGGCTTGCGGCAAGCATCCGTGCAGCCGGCCCATGATACGCAAGGCCTGGCCAGCGCGCCAAATGAAAAAGGTCACGCCGGCCTTGCGGCCCATGGGGGGCGGGGCTCAAACTTTGGCGCTTGAGCCTTGGGTGTTTTTCGCAATGATCGAATTTCGTAAACCGTTGTTGAGCGCTGTGTGTGTGCTGCTGGCAAGTCCGTGGGTGCTGGCGGCCGATCCGGAAATTCATTGGCCCAGTGGCTGGCAGGTTGAGGAAGTGGTGCCTGACGGCGAGTCACCGCCAAAGCCCGCCGTGGTATCACGCCAGCGCGCGATCAAGAACGATGAAAATGGCACGACCTTGATGGTCATGGAGTTGACCGCTACACCGATCGAGGCCGGGCACAAAGTTAATCTTCAGGGTGTGTTGCTGGAGATGCGCAAATCCATCCAGAAAGAATTTGCCCAGGGGGGCTATCAAAGTGTGTGTAGCAAAATGCATGCAACCACATTGAGCCGTCTTGATGCGCTGGAAACTACTTGCGTGATTACCGAGAACGGGCGGCATGTGCTCTCGCAAACATTGGTTGGCGCAGTTGATATCGATAAGGCGTATGTTTTTTCTTATGCCGGGCAGGCGCAAGCCTATGAGACCAGCAAGGAGGAAGTCACTTCGGTGCGCGACAGCCTGAAACTTTGAAGGCGTTGCATTGGTCGATTTTGAACAAAGTGAAATGTTAGTTAAGTTCGTTATCGAACCTGCAAAAAAAAGCCCCGCGTGTGCGGGGCTCTTTGTTACTGCGGTCTGATTAGCCGCGCAGCCAGGAATCTACAGTGGCGGCGCCATACTGTTCTTTCCAGGCTTTAAGGCCGCGGTGGTTGCCACCCTTGGTCTCGATCAGTTCACCGGTGTGCGGGTTGTGGTAAACCTTGACCACACGGGCGCGGCGCTGTTTGGGGGCGGCGGCAACAGCTGCACCGGCCTTGCCTGGGTTGGGATCAAGGATGGAGATGATGTCACGCAGGCTTTTGCCGTAGGTCTTCATCAGCGCTTGAAGCTTTTCTTCAAATTCGATTTCTTTCTTCAGGCCGGCATCATTCTTCAAGGTTTCCAGCTGGGCCAGCTGCTCTTGAAGGGCTTTTTCTGCTGCACGAAATTCGGCGAGTCTGGACAAAATCTGTACTCCAATTATGTAGTTGGCTGATATCAACTGCAGGCAAAGCTATAAGCCAAAAGCTTTAAGGGGGCTCAAAAAAAGAGACCTTTCTGCGTGTTTTGCACCGGCAGAAAAAATTGTAGTAGTTAATCCGCTGGGAGTAAATAACGTCTTTGTCTAAATAAGACTATTTCATGATGTTAGTCCGTGGCTATTCAATGGCTCGCCAGGGATGCAGTGAACTCATTGCAGGGTAACGGCCGGCCGAACAGATAGCCCTGTAGGAAATCCACGCCTTGTGCTGCCAGGTACTCGCATTGCTCCACTGTTTCCACGCCTTCTGCGACTATGCCCAGGTCGAGCTTGCCGGACAATTCTATGATGCTGTCCAGAATATGCCGCGAGAGTGCATCAACACCGATCATGGCGACAAAGCTTTGATCGATTTTCAAGTAATCGACATTGAAGTTGCGCAAGTAACCCAAGCTTGAATGGCCGGTGCCGAAGTCATCAATGGCGATCATCACCCCCAACTGGTGCAGGGCATCGAACAAGCGGCGGGTGGTATCGGTCGGCGTAATCAATTCGCGCTCGGTCAACTCCAGCACCAACGTGACCTGGCCAGGCGCGAAGGCGGCAAGAAACTCACGGCAATCTTGCACCAGGTCCAAGTCCTGGCAATGGCGCGCGGTGATGTTCACGCCGATGTGGAACCCCGGGCAGAAGCGCCCGGCATGGGGCGCGAGTTGCGCAGCGGTCTGGCGCAGCAACGAGCGGGTCATGGGCACGATCAGGCCGGAATGCTCGGCCAAAGGAATAAACAGGTCCGGGCGTACCAGGCCTTCCTTCGGGTGTTGCCAGCGCATCAAGACTTCACAGCCGGCCCATTCGCGGGTGTCGCCACGCACGACCGGTTGGAAATAGGGAATGAACTCGTTCGCGGCCAATGCCCGTTGTAGTTCGTGGGTAGGTGCCGAAGAACGCTTTTGCAGCCAATGCGCGAGGAGGCCGGCCAGTATGCCGAAGAACACCAACAGGCTGAAAAAACCCGGGTATCGGGCTTCCATATATCGCCACACTTCGCCTGCCGGCATACCGGCTTCCACGCTGTAGTCATAGCGCGTCGACGCCAAGTGCTGATGGGCCACGGCAAACTGCGGCACGGCGGTGTCGCGCACCTTGCCGTCGGCCCCCAGCCAGTGCGGGCCGACTTGCAAGACCAACTGCGCGTAGCGGCTTATCAGGCGCAGGGCGTTGGTCAAGTGGTAGCCGTCAATCGAGGCAAACGCCGCTTGATCGCCCTCGACCAGCCGATAAACCAGCAAGGCGGTATCGGGCGTCACCGGGTTGCCATTCATCAGCCACAGGCGGCCATCCACGTAGTCGTCCGGGTTGACCTTCGACGCGTAAGTATCACCAAACAGTGAGCTGCAATAGATGTTCTTCTGCCAGGACAAGGTCGTTGCGCGCACAAATGGCCGGCGTGTGACCTGCTCGCGCAGCGCCAGTTGTGCGGCACTGTCACACGGCTGGCCCGCCAGTGGCAGCAGGGCCTGGGCGGCGAGGGCAGTGTTGTCGAGCATCAGGTCGAATTGGCGCACGGCTTCCTGGGCGGTTCGCGTGGTGCTTTGTTCGAGGCTGCGTTCGGCTTGCCAGTACAGGATCACCACGCCCAGTGCGATCGGCAACACGGCGCTGAGGGATGTAATCAGGTAGCGACTGGCGCGGTTTCGCGGGCCGTTGAGAGTCAGGGGCATGGGGGTACGGCCTGTTGCAGTATGAAAAAACGCCAGAGGGCAATTCAGTTCTATTCGATGATAGTTGGCCGGGCCGGAATTAGCTTGCCCTACCTAGCCGTTCGGTCAGTGGGCGCCGTCAGAATAGTTACCAAACATCGAGCTGAGTGTTTCATTACAAGCAGCGGCCATGCACACGCTGCGCCAGTTGGATAAACGCCAGGGTCGCGGGTGATGACTGGCGTCGGTCCAATACCGCTAGCCCGATGGGGCGGGCGATTGCCGGGGCGAGAGGGCGGGACACGTAGCGTGGGTCCGCCACTGCAGGCAACGAACCTTCAGCCACCAGACTCACACCGTCGCCCCGGCTCACCGCTTCAAGGGTGCTTAACAACTGAGCGCAGCGAAAGCGCACTTTCGGTACCTGCCGTGCGTTGTTGAACACCCGAGCCACCAGTTCCGCCGAGCCGGCCTCGGTCAGGATAAAAGGGTCGTCGCACAACGCCTCCAGGGCGATGGCCGGGCGAGCGGCCAGCGCATGATCGGCAGGCAGCAGCGCCACCAACTGATCCTCGAACAACGCAAACGTGTCGAAACGTTCCTGCTCCAGCACCACAAACCCGACGTCGATGCGCCGTTCGTCCAGCCATTGCATCACCTGGCGATCCGGGCCCTCATCGATATGCACCTCGATCCCTGGATAGGCCAGGCGAAAGCGCTCCAGGACAGGCGGCAGCAACCGATTGGACGAGGTGGGCCCGAACGAGCCGATGCGCAACGTGCCGCGTTTCATCCCGCGGGCATCGGCGGCCTCCTGTTGCAGGGTGTTGGCCAGGCCGAGTATCGCCCGGGCGCGCAGCAACAGTTGCTGGCCGATGTCACTGAGTTCGACCTGGGACTGGTGACGCCGGAACAATTCCACCCCCCATTCCTGTTCCAGCGCCTTGATGGCGTGGGATACCGCCGATTGGCCGATACCCAGGCGGTGGGCCGCACTGGTAAAACCTTGCAGCTCGGCCACCAGGGAGAAGATTTCAAGTTGGGTCAGGGTCATGAGCAATTACTCATTTTACGATGATCGGGTATTAGCCGAAGAATACGCCAGTCCTTTCACCACCCGAGCATTTATTGATGAAGTTGTCCGCAGACCACCGCACCTACTGCAAGCTCGCGGCCGTGACGATGATCTGGGGCGGCACTTTTGTCGCCGGTCGTTACCTGGCGGCGAGTGTCGATCCGCTGCTGGCGGCGAGCCTGCGCTTTGTCGCGGCGAGCCTGGCGCTGTTGTTGTTCATGGCGTTTGCGCGCATCCCACTGGTGTGCCCGAGCCCGGCGCAACTGTTGCGGTTGGCGTTGCTGGGCTTCTGCGGGATCTATGTCTACAACCTGTGTTTTTTCTATGGCTTGCAGTCCATCAATGCGTCGCGGGCGTCGCTGATTGTCGCGTTGAACCCCGCCGTGATCGGGCTGGCATCCTGGCTGTTGTTCAAAGAGCGTTTCAGCAGGGCCAAGTGGCTCGGCATTACCCTGTGCCTGGGGGGCGCCGCGACTGTGATCGTCAGCCGCAACCCGCTGCTGCTGCAAGGTGGCGCGCAGGCCTGGCAGGGTGACCTGTTGATTTTTGGCTGCGTGGTGGGGTGGGGCGTGTACTCGCTGTTTTCGCGGGGGCTGAACCACAGCCTGGGGCCGTTGCAGACCGTGACCTGGTCAATTCTGCTGGGCACGGCGATGCTGGTGGTCACCACGCTGGCGACGGGGCGCCTGACTGTGGAGGGGCTCAGTGCGATTCATTCGCCCCAGGTGTTCAGCCTGCTGTACCTCGGGGTGCTGGGCTCGGCCCTGGCGTATATCGGTTATTACGATGGGCTGCGTCGCATCGGTGCCACCCGCGCCGGCGTGTTTATCGCCCTGAACCCGCTGACCGCAGTGGTCTGCGGTGCATTGCTGCTGGGTGAGCCGTTGACCTGGCCGATGCTCGGCGGCGGTGCGGTGATCCTGCTCGGCATCTACCTGTGCAATAAACCCCTTGCGCAGGCCAGGGCGATGGGGATTTGATAAGAGTACGGACAAATACGGTTACGCTGTGTAGAATCGATTTACGCATACAAGAATATGGACTTGCGCTCACGCAAGCCTCGGCCGTCAGAGACTGATGCAACCATGAAGCTACTGGGCTCCCCCCTCATCTTTGGTGACTTCCTCGCCCGCAGCGTGCGAGGCCTTTCCTGTGCGCCACCTTCCGACCTCATCCTTGCTCGCAATTAACCCTGTGTTTATTACAAGAATGATGAGGTGCCACCATGGCAGATCTATACGAAAACCCAATGGGCCTGATGGGCTTTGAATTCATCGAGTTCGCGTCGCCAACGCCGGGCACGCTTGAGCCGATCTTCGAGATCATGGGTTTCACCAAGGTCGCGACCCACCGCTCCAAGAATGTCCACCTGTACCGCCAGGGCGAGATCAACCTGATCCTCAACAACGAGCCCAACAGCATCGCCTCCTACTTTGCCGCTGAACACGGCCCGTCGGTGTGCGGCATGGCGTTCCGCGTCAAGGACTCGCAGCAAGCCTACAACCGTGCGCTTGAACTGGGCGCCCAGCCGATCCACATCGAAACCGGGCCGATGGAGCTGAACCTGCCCGCCATCAAGGGCATCGGCGGCGCGCCGCTGTACCTGATCGACCGTTTCGGCGAAGGCAGCTCGATCTACGACATCGACTTCGTGTTCATCGAAGGCGTGGACCGCAACCCGCAAGGCGCCGGCCTCAAGGTCATCGATCACCTGACCCACAACGTCTATCGCGGGCGCATGGCCTACTGGGCCAACTTCTACGAAAAACTGTTCAACTTCCGCGAAGCGCGCTACTTCGACATCAAGGGCGAATACACCGGCCTGACCTCCAAGGCCATGAGCGCGCCGGACGGCATGATCCGCATCCCGCTCAACGAAGAGTCCTCCAAGGGCGCCGGGCAGATCGAAGAGTTCCTGATGCAGTTCAACGGCGAGGGCATCCAGCACGTTGCGTTCCTCACCGAAGACCTGGTCAAGACCTGGGACGCGCTGAAGAAAATCGGCATGCGCTTCATGACCGCGCCGCCAGACACCTACTACGAAATGCTCGAAGGCCGCCTGCCAAACCATGGCGAGCCGGTTGACCAGCTGCAGGCACGCGGCATTTTGCTGGACGGTTCGTCCATCGAAGGTGACAAGCGCCTGCTGTTGCAGATCTTCTCGGAAACCCTGATGGGCCCGGTGTTCTTCGAATTCATCCAGCGCAAGGGCGACGATGGGTTTGGCGAGGGTAATTTCAAGGCGCTGTTCGAGTCCATCGAGCGTGACCAGGTGCGTCGTGGTGTGTTGACGGCTGACTGACGCGTTTCAACGATGAATAAGCCCGGTAGAGGACACCCTCTACCGGGCTTTCTACTTTCTGGGATGGAACGGTGGCGAGATTGCGGATCACAAAGATGGCAGGGCAGCAGGAATCAACCTGCCCCGCTGACAAGAGATCTTCGCTATGAACACAATCACCGCTGTACCCACCTCTTCGTTTGGCCCGCAAGTACACAGTGCGCCGATCCGCCCAAAGAGCAATATCGTGTTTTCCGAGGGTTGGCAGGCCGCCAACAACGCGCGCAAAACATTCATGAACACTATTCAATCGGAATTTCGGGATGGCACATTGAGTGCCAAAGGGCGAGAACTGGCCGATGCGTCATTGACGCGCAGCGCTCAAGGCACGCCTGGCATGCAGGTTTCGACTTTTGCGGTGGACGGTTTGCAGGCCAAAGACATCGCGGTAATCAAGCGCGTACCACCCAGCGCCGAAGAAACGAACTTCTTATTGTATGTACCCGAGGAACCAGGGCCATCCTTTCACGAATTCAACACGCGTGAAGAGATGACCGCCTGGGTCAAGAAACAAGCCGATGATCCCGAGAAGCAGGAGAAGTTTGCAGCCCATTTCGCGCCGCAGAGCAGACCCAGGCTCAAGGAAACGCTGACTCGGTTTGCAGATAACGATATCAACGCTGTGGTCGGAAGCTACGGTTATGAAAAAGGCGACATTTTCACCCGCTTGAATAAAGACATTACCGAGCCGCCTGTGCCCGTCAGGGGGTTGCGCAACACCTCTTTCAAGGCGTTCGACGATAGGGGGCAACCAACCTACAAAGGGTATTTGAAGGATGGGACGGAAGTGGCCTACAAGTACGACCCGTACGGAAACCTGCAGGGAAGCAGCGGCAAAAACAGGTTTTATTTTGTACGAAACGGGCTGAACAACAGTGATGCTCCACTCGTGCCGATGACCCTGAAACAGTGGGCCCGCCGGATCCACGGACAATCTATGGACAATGTTGGGGCCAATAATCTGGCGGGGATGTTTCACGAGTTCATCAGGCAGCTACGAAACCCCGGGGAAGGGCTGGCAACCGCATTGAAAGTGTTCGGCGTGCCTTCAGACATTGCCCACTCCATTGAAGAAATCGTCAAGAATCCGGTCAAAGGCACGTTACTGCAATTGAACCATGACAACCGACTGGGCAAGCTTTTTGGCGTAAGCAAGGACGCGATGGACAAGTGGCTTGAAGAGGTCGGCGGTGAAATCCAAAGCCGGATCCCCCGGTACGGTACTGTCAGGGACAATCTGGACACATTCGCAGACGTCCTGGAAAAATATGGCCCACCTGCCCCTGACACCGATACCAAAGTGACTGCGTAAACCTTTAAAAGGGGTACGGACACCCCGTTTCAACGCCCATCAAGTCCTGCGCTGACGCACCAGATGCTTGAAACCCTCATACACCAACACCATCACCGCCAGCCAGATCGGGATATAGGTCAGCCACTCGCCAGCTTTGATCCCTTCACCCAACAACAGTGCCACCCCCAGCAACAGCACCGGTTCGACATAACTGAGCAAGCCGAACAAGCTGAACGCCAGCAACCGACTGGCAATGATGTAGCTCACCAGCGCCGACGCACTGATAACCCCCAGCGTCGGAATCAACGCGTACAGCTTGGGCTGCGCATCCAGCACGGCAAACCCCTGCTCGCCGCTTTGCACAAACCACCACGCCACCGGCAACATCAGCGCCATGTCCAGCCAGAGCCCGCCCAGGTGGTCGGTCTTGAGGTATTTGCGCACCACGAAATACACCGGGTAACCGATGATGACCACCAGCGTTGCCCAGGAAAAACCACCGGCCTGATACAACTCGTTCAGCACCCCAAGGCCGGCAAAAAACACCGCCAGCTGTTGCAGCCGCGACAGTCGCTCACCCCAGACCAGGCGCCCGGTCAGCACCATGGTCAGCGGCAACAGGAAGTAACCCACCGACACATCCAGGCTGCGACCATTGAGCGGTGCCCACATGAACAACCACAACTGCACCCCCAGCAGGGCCGAAGAAACCAACACGCCCGCGATCAACTTCGGCTTGGCCGCCAGCACCCGCAGCAGTTCCCACACCCGTCGCCATTCGCCGCTGACAACCATGAACACCGTCATGCACGGCACGGTCAGCAGCATGCGCCAGCCGAAAATCTCCAGGCCGCTCAAGGGCGTGAGCAGTGACGTGAAGTAATACATCACGGCAAACAACACCGAGGCCAAAACCGATAACACCACACCTTTAGACACGCAGTCCTCGCGAAAGCCGATTGATACAAGAGAGGTGGGGATTATGGAGCTTTTGGCGTGAGAGGGTTGCGCTGTTTTGGGGCGCTTTTCAGGAAAATTTCTCGCGCCGTGCTGTCGGGCACAAGGTTGTCGTGGCGAGGGAGCTTGCTCCCGCTGGGCTGCGTAGCGGCCCCCAAGATTTTGGGAGCGCTGCGCACTCCAGCGGGAGCAAGCTCCCTCGCCACAACAAGTTCCCTAGCCACAGTGGGTTGGGTTATGGGCGGGCAGTGCGGCCCGAGACGAAATGGCTGACATCATTGAACCCCGGTGTAGACGAATGCCCCGGCGTGACCAACGTATCAATGAAGGCTTCATCCTCAGCCGTGATCTGCACGCCCAGCGCACCGGTGTAGGCATCCCACTGCGCCTCGGTGCGCGGCCCGACGATCGCCGAACTCACCGCCGCGTTGTTGAGCACCCAGGCAATCGCAAACTCGACAATCCCCACGCCGCGCCCTTGGGTGTATTCCTGGATCTGCTGGGCGATGCGCAGTGATTCCACGCGCCATTCGGTTTCGAGGATGCGCTTGTCCTGGCGTGCCGCGCGGCTGCCGGCCTCAGGCGTGACATCCGGCGCATATTTGCCACTGAGCACACCCCTGGCCAACGGGCTGTAAGGCACCACGCCCAAACCGTAGGCCGCCGCCGCCGTGATCTGCTCGACCTCCGCCTGACGGTTGACGATGTTGTACAGCGGCTGGCTGATTACCGGCTTATCCACGCCCAGGCGCTCGGCCACGCGAATCACCTCGGCGATGCGCCAGCCACGGTAGTTGGACAGCCCCCAATAGCGGATCTTGCCCTGGCGGATCAGGTCGCCAATCGCCGACACCGTGACGTCCAGCGGCGTGTCGTGGTCTTCGCGGTGCAGGTAGTAGATGTCCAGGTAGTCGGTGTCGAGACGGCTGAGGCTGGCTTCCAACGCGTTGAAAATACGCTTGCGGCTCAACCCGCTGCGGTTGGGCAGGCCGTCCGCCGGGCCAAAGCCGACTTTGGACGCCACCACCCAATCCTGGCGATGGCGGGCAATGGCTTCGCCCACCAGTTCCTCGGAGCGGCCACCGGTGTAGACGTCCGCCGTGTCGATAAAATTGATGCCCTGGTCCCAGGCCTTGTCGATGATGCGCAGCGAGTCCTCGGTGCTGGTCTGTTCGCCAAACATCATGGTGCCCAGGGTCAAGGCGCTGACTTTCAACCCGGACTGGCCCAACGTGCGATAAATCATGGATAACTCCTCCTGGTCGTGAAACGTGAGCCATGCAATACCAGACTCGAACGCTCTGGAACAAGCCCTGCACGCGTTTCTTCATGCACTCAGCAAAGCCTGGCAGCGTTCCTGTAAAAACCGCTGCAGCACTTTCACCCGCTCCGACACCTGCAGCCGGTGGGGGCACATCAGGTTGAAGGGCGCCGGTTCCCCCTGCCAGTCCTCGAACAACGGCACCAGCCGGCCAGCGCTGATATCGCCGACCACATCGAGCCGGGCCTTGTAGGCAATGCCGTGCCCGGCCAGGGCCCAGCTGCGCACGACCTCACCGTCGTCGCTGAGGAAATCCCCACTCACCTCGACCTCCTGCACCTGCGTGCCCCGCTGAAAGCGCCAGGTCTTGCTCACCTGGCCCTGGCGCATGTAGCGCAGCGCGCTGTGCCGGGCCAGGTCCATCGGCTCAAGCGGCGTACCGTGGCGCGCCAGGTAAGCCGGGCTGGCGCAGGCGACGCGGCAGTGCGCGGTGGCGATGGGCAGCGCCACCAGGCTAGAGTCCTGGGGCACGCCAAAGCGCAGGGCGATGTCGACGGTTTCGCGGAACAGGTCGGCGTTGCTGTCGTTGAGCAGCAATTGCAGGCGGATATTCGGGTGCTCGGCCTTGAACGCATCCAGCCAGCCCAGCAGCACATTGCGCCCGAAATCCGACGGCGCCGCCAGTTGCAGCAAGCCGCTCAAGCCCTGGCTTTGTTGCTTGAGCGCCAATTCACCTTCGGCCAAGGCCGCCAACGCCACGCGCACGCTGTCGAGGTAGCGCCGGCCTTCTTCGGTCAGGCGCATGCTGCGCGTGGAGCGGGCCAACAGGCGCATGCCCAAGCGGGTTTCCAGGCGTTTCAAGGCAATGCTGGCCGCCGCCGGGGTGAGGCCAAGCCCACGGGCGGCGGCCGACAGGCTGCCCGAATCAGCGGTGCGTACGAAGACTTCAAGGTCGAGAATCGAGCTCACTTGTAAATATCCTTTAAAGATCTTGTCGTTTTACCGGGATTTTTCGCCGATTGCCAAGCAGGGAAGATGAACGCTCACTTTTTCAACCAGGATATTTCTCCATGACTTCTTCCCTCAACGGCAAAACCGTCATCGTCATCGGCGGCAGCAGCGGCATTGGTGCCGCCGTGGCCAAGGCCGCCGCAGCCCGTGGTGCGCAGGTGGTATTGGCCGGGCGGCGCTTGGTCTCAGGCGTGGAAAACGGCCTGCGCAGCGAGCCGGTAGACGTCACCGACACCGCCTCGCTGCAACGCCTGTTCGCCAGCGTCGGGCGCTTCGATCATCTGGTCTACACCTCGGGCCCGAGTGTGCGCGCAAAAACCCTGATCGAGACCGACCTGGACGAAGCCCAGGACAACTTCAACGTGAAACTCTGGGGCGCGTTGCGGGCGATCCAACTGGCGCTGCCTTACCTCGATGCGCAGGGCAGTATCAGCCTGACCTCCGGGCAACTGGGCCGCAAGCTCGTACCAGGACAGTTCATCAAGGTCGGTATCAACGCCGCCACCGAAGCACTGGGCAAGCAATTGGCCAAGGAGTTGGCGCCGCGTCGGGTCAATGTGATCAGCCCGGGGGTGATCGATACGCCGGCGTATGCGGGGTTGGCGGAGGAACAGCGTCTGGCGATGTTCGCCAAGGCGGGCGGCGCGTTGCCGGTTGGGCGGGTCGGGCGGGCAGAAGAAGTGGCGGCGGGGTATGTGCTGGCCATGGAGAACGATTTTATGACCGGCGCGGTCATCGACATCGACGGCGGCGGCCTGCTCTAAACACTGATCCAACATGTGAATGGAGGCTTATGTGGGAGCGGGCTTGCTCGCGAAGACGGTGTGCCAGTCACCGAATGTATTGACTGATTGACCGCTTTCGCGAGCAAGCCCGCTCCCACATGGACGGCGTTATACCTTCAAGGTACGGGTCATCCGCAAGGCGAGCACACTGCCCGCCACAATCACCGCTGCCAGCAGGTACAACGCCAAATCCGTAGACCCCGTGGCATCTTTCACAAACCCGACGATATACGGGCTGAGGAACCCAGCCATCTGCCCCATCGAGTTGATTAACGCCAGCCCACCGGCCGCCGCGCCTGCGCTGAGCATCGCGGTGGGCACCGGCCAGAACATCGGCAGGCCGGTGAGGGCGCCCATCGTCGCGATGGTCAGGCCCAGAATGGCAATGGCCGGTGTGGTGGCGAAATTCACCGCGATCAACAAGCCCACGGCGCCCATCAGCATCGGCACCACCAAGTGCCAGCGCCGCTCCTTGCGCAAGTCGGCCGAGCGGCCCACCAGCAACATAAACACCGCCGCCAGCAGATACGGGATCGCACTCAGCCAGCCGATCACCAGGTTATCGCTGAAACCCAGGTTCTTGATGATCGACGGCAGCCAGAAGTTGATCGCGTACACACCGCTCTGGATGCAGAAGTAGATCAGGCCGAAGGCCCAGATCGCGGGGTTCTTGAACACTTCGGCGAGGGAGTCGGTGGTGGTTTTCGGTTTGTTGGCCAGGTCGGTCGCCTGGTCGGCTTCCAGCACGGCACGCTCGTGGGGCTTGAGCCATTTGGCGTTGGCGAAGCTGTCGCTGAGCAGGAAGTAGGCGAGGGCGCCGAGAATGACGGTGGGCACACCTTGCAGCAGGAACATCCACTGCCAGCCCGCGAGGCCACCTTGGCCGGCGGCGAAGTGGTTGAGAATCCAACCAGAGAACGGGCTGCCCAGCAAGCCGGACACCGGGATCGCCGACATGAACAGCGCCATGATCCGCCCACGGCGGAACGTCGGGAACCACTGCGAGAGGTACAGCACCACACCGGGGAAGAAGCCCGCTTCGGCGGCCCCGGTAAACAGGCGCAGGGTGTAGAAGTGCGTCGGCGTGGTGACGAACAGCAGGCACGTGGACAACGTCCCCCACACGATCATCATCAGCGCAATCCAGCGCCGCGGGCCAAACCGGGTCAGCGCCAGGTTGCTCGGCACGCCACACAGCACGTAGCCGATAAAGAAGATCCCGGCCCCCAGGCCGTACACGGTTTCGCTGAACTTCAACGCATCAAGCATCTGCAACTTGGCAAAGCCAACGTTTACCCGGTCGAGGTAGTTGAACAGATAGCAGATAAAGATGAAGGGGATCAGGCGCAGGGTGATGCGCTTGTAGATGGCGTTTTTATCGTCATCGGTGGCCAGTACGGCAGTGGCGCTCTGTGACATGGCAGTCTCTCTTTATTATGATTTTTCGCGATGCGAGGGTAACGTTGATCGCCCAAACAGTCTCGGCGACGTGACGGGGTACTGTCTTTGTGCCCACGCACAGCGAAGCACCCTTTGCGCTGTGCCAGTGAACAACCACCTTTCAGGAAGTTAGCCCCATGTTCGAGCTCGATCATGACTTGGCGCAGGATATTGTCGATCGCACCATGGCGATCCTGCCCTATAACGTCAATGTCATGGACAGTCAGGGGCTGATTCTCGGCAGCGGCGAGCCGGAGCGCATCAACACCCGCCACGAAGGCGCGCAACTGGTGCTGGCCAATGGACGCGTGGTGGAGATCGACGGCCAGACCGCCAAGCACCTCAAGGGCGTGCAACCGGGCATCAACCTGCCGCTGCTGCACGACCAACGCCTGATCGGCGTGCTGGGCATCACTGGCGAACCGGACGGGCTGCGCACCTACGCCGAACTGGTGCGCATGACGGCGGAAATGCTCGTCAGCCACCGCCACCAGCAAGCCGAACAACAATGGCGGCGCCAACGTTGCGATGACCTGCTGGCGTTGCTCCTGGCCGAAACCGGCGACTCCCCGCGCCTGGTGGACGAAGCCCAACAGCTGGGGCTCAAGCCACAGCTGGCACGCACGCCGTACCTGTTTGAGCTGGGCCCGGGCCAATCGGCCGAAGCCTTGAGTGCCTGGCTCGCATCGCGTTACCCGGACAGCTGGTGCGTCAGCTCGGCGCAGTTTTCCCTGCTCTGGTGCCGGCCCGCGGCGGCGCAGGTGGACAACCTGCGGTTGCTGGAAAAGCTCGAAGGCGCAGGCTGGAACATCCTGCGCGTCGCCGTCGGCGGGCAGGCCGATGGCCTGGCCGGCCTGCGCCGTTGCTACCGACGGGTTGGTGACTTGCTGGCCTACGGCCGCGATGTCCTGCCGCACTCACGACTGCTCACCCTCAACCGCTTTCGCCTGCCGGTGATGCTCTGGCGCCATCGCAACGATGATGCCCTGGACGAGTTGCTCAACCCGCTGCGCAAAGTGCTGGCCAAGGACAGCAACGGCCAGTTGCAGGCGACCCTGCGCAGCTGGTGCGAACACGACGGGCAAAGCCAGGCCTGCGCCGACGCCCTGGGCATCCACCGCAACAGCCTGCGCTATCGCATGGAGCGTATCGCCGAACTCAGCGGCGTCGACCCGCTGACCCTGGATGGCATGCTCGCTCTCTATCTCGGCGTGCAACTCTTGCCCCAGGCTTTGTCGGAATGAACAACAAAGCCAAAGCGTACTTGTGCATCTGACCGGCGTCATTGCTGCTGCCAACTGGCAGCATGGGCGTTATAAAAACCGGAGAAAGCCCATGAAAATCATCATCGCCCCCGACTCGTTCAAGGACAGCCTGAGTGCAGAAGGCGTCGCCCAAGCCATCGCGGCCGGGTTGGCCGAGGTCTGGCCTGCTGCGCAGCTGGTGCAATGCCCCATGGCGGACGGTGGTGAAGGCACGGTTGAGTCGGTACTCGCGGCGTGCAACGGCGAGTTGCGCAGCCAAACGGTGCAAGGTCCGTTGGGCGGCACGGTTGAAGCCCATTGGGGCTGGTTGGCCGAGAGCCACACGGCAATCATCGAGATGGCCGAAGCCAGCGGCCTGCAACTCGTTGCGCCAGGGCAGCGCGACGCCTGTTCCAGCACCACGTTTGGCACCGGGCAACTGATCCGCGCCGCCCTCGACCTGGGCGCCCAGCGCATCATCCTGGCGATTGGCGGCAGTGCCACCAACGACGGCGGCGCCGGTGCGATGCAAGCGCTTGGCGTGCAGTTGTTCGATGCTGAGGACCAGCCGTTGCCACCGGGTGGACTGGCCTTGTCGCGCCTGGCCCGGATCAATCTTGAGCGGTTGGACCCACGCCTGGCCGACGTACGTTTTGAAATCGCCGCCGACGTCAACAACCCACTCTGCGGCCCCCACGGCGCCTCAGCCATCTTCGGTCCGCAAAAAGGCGCGAATCCCGAACAAGTCCAACAGCTGGACGCCGCCCTCGGCCACTTCGCCGACCACTGCGCGCGCGCCCTGGGCAAAGACGTACGCGACGAACCCGGCAGCGGCGCGGCTGGTGGCCTAGGGTTTGCGGCCAAAGCCTTCCTTGGCGCGCAGTTTCGCGCCGGCGTCGAAGTGGTCGCCGAACTGGTCGGCCTGGATGCCGCCGTACAAGGCGCCGATCTGGTAATCACCGGCGAAGGTCGTTTCGATGCCCAGACCCTGCGCGGCAAGACGCCATTCGGCGTAGCACGCATCGCCCAGCAACACGGCGTGCCCGTGATCGTCATCGCCGGCACCCTGGGCGATGGCTACGAACAGATGTACGCCCACGGCGTGGATGCAGCGTTTGCCTTGCCTTCCGGCCCGATGAGCCTGGAGCAGGCGTGCAGCGAGGCGCCGGGGTTGTTGCGCGAGCGAGCGGCGGATATTGCGCGGGTGTGGCGGGTGGCTGCGCGGGGCTGATAGAGGCAACCGCCAGTGCCGTGACAGATCTGTCGATAATTACTATGATCCGTGCTTACTTTGAAGACTGGCCGACCTGGCCGGGCACGTTGGAAGCCGATCATGCAGATCAAGCGTTTTACCCTCGTCAATTTCCGCGGCATCGAGAAGATGGAGCTCGATTTCGAGGGTAAGCAGACTGTCGCTTTGGTGGGCGTCAATGGGGTGGGCAAGTCTTCGATTCTGGATGCGTTGGCGATTACGCTCTCATATCTGACTGCACGAATGGTCGGGCAGCCCTCGAAATCAAGAACGATTTCTAAAGATGACATTCGGGTCGGAGCCGAATATACAAGTCTGCATGTAGATCTTGCCTCAACCAACAACTACAAGGTTGACTGGACAATCGCACTTAACCGCAAGGCAGGTAGCTACGCCAAAGACCGCAGCAGTGACCTCAAACGTTTGAATAGTGCAACTGAGAACGCCGGGGTATTCATAGATCGCTATGAAATTGGCGATATTGAGCCCCGAATTTTTTTCCCTTTGGCTGTTTATTACGATGTTCACCGCGCCGTGCTGGAAGTCCCTTTACGAGCGCGCGAGCACGCGTACAGTGATGTCACTGCTGGCTTTGAGGGCGTCTTGGGTAGAGGTGGGGCAGACTTCAAGAAGTTTTTCAGTTGGTTCAGAAACCAAGAAGACCTCGAAAATGAGACCAGCCGAGATCAACCCGGTTATCGTGCGCCGGAACTCAGTGCGGTACGCAGGGCAATTGAAGCGTTTACCGGGTTTACGGATGTCAGGGTACGCCGCACGCCCTCTTTAAGAATGACGGTGCTCAAAGGCAACATCGAGCTGAATGTTTTACAGCTTTCGGATGGTGAGAAGTGTCTGTTAGCTATGGTTGGGGATTTGGCACGACGACTTACACTTCTGAATCGTTATTTGTCAGATCCGCTTGAGGGGGAATCAGTTGTTTTGATCGACGAACTCGACCTCCACCTCCATCCAGGCTGGCAACGCACCGTCGTCGCCAACCTGGAAAAAACCTTCCCAAACTGTCAATTCATCATTACCACCCATTCCCCACAGATCCTGGGTGAACTTCCAGCCGAGTCCATCATTCTTTTGAAAGACGGTCAGTATCTGGGCCATCCAGAACGCTCACTGGGTCTGCGCAGCGGCGAAGTGATTGAGGAGCTGATGGGCGGGTATGCCCAAAATCAAGCCGTCAGCCAGCAGCTCAGAAAAATCTATCGCGACCTGGATGACGACAATCTTGAATCCGCCCAAGCCAACCTTGTGCAATTGCGCGAGCGGGTCGGGAAAATTCCTGATGTCTTGGAGGCCCAAGCCAATATCGATTCTTTGAGGTCACTGGAAGAGGGCGAGGCGTGAGGTCGATCAAAAAGGGGGCCGAGCCACGGGCCTTGATTGAATGGCGAAGGGAAAATCGCGACAAACCGCAAAATCTCTTTTATGGCAAAGGCAGCAGTTTCCCAAGTGAGCCCGTACGCCAGGCGCTCTTGAAAGAGCAGTTTCATTTGTGTGCCTATACCCTGCGCCGATTACCGACAACGGCTGAATGCCAGGCAAAGGATCAGGGCACGCAATTCAGTTGCCACATTGAGCATGTCCTTCCACAAAAACACTACAAGCCTGAAAGCACCGTCTACACCAACCTGGTCGCGTGCTACCCCTCCAGCCAAACCAAGGTCGCGTGCGGTTATGGCGCCGTGGAAAAAGATGACTACGATTGCGCCCGGCAGCCGTTTGTTTCTCCGCTGGCAGCCAATGTCGAACGCTTTTTTCGATACTCTAGCGACGGCTATGTGGAAGGGTTGACCCCCGAGGCCATTGCGACTGTCGAAGTTCTCAAACTCAATCACCCAACACTGGTCAATGATCGTGCGGCCGTCATCAAAGGCCGGCTCAAACCCCGCGGCACGCCCGTCTCCGCCGCTTCCGCCCGACGCCTGGCTAATGAAGTCGACACGCCCGACGCCCAGCACTGCCTCCCCGAATACTGCCAGGCACTCAAGCAACAGGCAGAACGTCATGCACTGCAGCTGGAAAAGCGTGCTGCGCGCGTACGCGGTCAAGCCCGGCCGTAACGGCTACCCTCGCGAACCACAGACATGGGACAATCCGCGCCATTTTTCGACACGGAGAGTCCCCATGCTGCGCCCCGCATTCCTGGCCCTGTTGCTGTCCAGCGTCGCCACCCAAGCCCTCGCTCAACCACCCGCTGAAACCGTGCCACTGCTGCGTGAAATCAAGCAGTGGGTTGTCGGTTGCGACAACCTGCGCAATTGCCATGCCCTCAGCGCCCCCAGTGGCGTGGATGAAGAGGACTACAGCTCGCTGACCCTGCATATCTGGCACCAAGCGGGTCCCGAGGGTTTTCTGCGCTTGCGCTTCGATCACCGTGGCGAAGGCGTAGACCTTTCTACTTTGCAGCTGGACGGTCAGCCTCTAGGGCTGGAGCTGACGCGCGATTTGCAGCTTGAGTTGGACGACCAAGGCAATGACCCCGAAGCGCAGTCCTTCGGGGTGATCGACGAGGCGGCGGCACGGCGCTGGTTACAGCGGCTGCGCAATGGCCAGCGCTTGCAGTTGCCAGGCGATGAACAGGCGCACGTTTCACTGAGCGGGCTAAGTGCGTCATTGCTGTTGATGGATGCCGTGCAGGGGCGGGTGGATAACGTCACCGCGCTCGCCCGACCGGGCAAGGGCGCGGCCAGTGAAGTGCCGCCGCGTTTGCCGGCACCGGTGTTGCGCCAATTCACTCACGCGCCGCCGCTGACCGCGCAAGAACAAGCCGGGCTGGTAGCCGCCGCCTTGAAGGCAGTCACACCGGAAGAGGGTGAACCGGAGGCCAACGCTGGCGCCCTCACCGCTGGGCAGGCAATGACAGTGGTGCGTTATGACTGCGCGGCCTACAACTGCGAGTACGCCGTCAGCAGCCGGCAGCGGCAAGCGCCCTACACGGAAACCCGGCTTGACCTTGAACCGCTGCCCCTGGACGGCGCGGCGCTACAAGGCTCGGTCGGCTATGACGAAGCCACCGGCACCCTCAGTTATTTCTACAAACAGCGTGGGATTGGTGATTGTGGCGCTGGCGGCGTCTGGGTATTCGACGGCAGGTCGTTCCGGCTCAGTGAATTCCACATGATGCCGCGCTGCACGGGCTTGGGCTACGGTGATTGGCCGTCGTTGTGGTCAACCGTTCCAGCACCCTAGCCAGCGGGCCCGCGTGGCCTCTACACTGGTCGGCCACATGTCTTTCAAAGGATGAAACAGCATGCACACGCCTGAACCCCATATCGTCATCCAGCGCTTTACCGAGGCCCACCTTGAGGGCGTCGCCGCGCTCTATAACGAACCGGCGGTGTGCCGACAGGTGCTGCAAATGCCTTTCCAGTCGGTGCAGGCGTGGCGCAATAAACTGGAGCTGGACAACGAGCGGCGCCTGCAACTGGTGGCGGTGCATGGCGGCGAGGTGATCGGCCAACTGGGCCTGGAACAACTGCTGCGTGTGCGCCGCAGCCATGTCGGCTCGTTCGGCATGGGCGTGGCGCCGGCCTGGCAGGGCAAGGGTGTGGGCTCGCGCCTGTTGGCGGCCGCGCTGGACGTGGCCGACAACTGGATGAACCTGCGCCGCGTCGAACTGACGGTGTACGCCGACAACGAAGCCGCAGTGCAGCTGTATCGCAAGTTCGGCTTCGAGGTTGAAGGCCGCATGCGCGATTTTGCCCTGCGCGACGGCGTGTTCGTCGATACCGTGAGCATGGCGCGCCTGCGCCAATCGGCTTAGTCCTGCAACGCAAACGCCACCGCAGCCTGCGCATGCAGCTCGGTGGTGTCCAACAGCGGCAGGTCGCTGTGCTCCGGTTTAATCAGCAGGCCGATTTCCGTACAACCCAGGATGATCGCCTGGGCGCCGCGTGCGGCCAGGGACTCGATCACCCCCTGGTAGACCTGGCGCGACGCGTCGCTGATTACGCCGACACACAACTCCTCATAAATGATCCGGTGCACGGCCTGGCGCTCGTCAGCCTCAGGCACCAACACGGTCAAACCATGCCCAGCCAGGCGCGATTTGAGAAAGTCCTGCTCCATGGTGAACGCCGTGCCCAGCAGGCCGACGGTCAACGTACCTGCGGCAACCGCCGCCAACCCTGCGGCATCGGCAATGTGCAGGAACGGAATCGACACCGCCGCCTCGATACGCGGCGCCACCAAGTGCATGGTGTTGGTACACAGCACCACGCAATCGGCACCGCCGGCTTGCAGGCGACGAGCGGCGTCTTCGAGGATCAGCGCGGTGTCGTCCCAGCGCCCGGCGTGCTGGGCTTGCTCCACCGGGCCGAAGTCCACGCTGTACATCAACAGTTGCGCCGAGCGCAGCGGGCCGAGTTGGTCGCGTACGCGCTGGTTGATGATGCGGTAATACTCGGCGCTGGATTCCCAGCTCATGCCGCCGATCAGGCCGATGGTGCGCATGCGATGCTCCTTACGTGGAAAGTCGCTTCACCTTACCCATCGGCCGCCGAATAGTCATACGCAGTTGCCCAGCAAATCACCGGAGCAGTTTTACATGTCCAGGTTGATCCAGCCCGGTTTGGCCTGCTCCGGCGCGACGGCGTTGACCTGTTTGCCGGTGGCCTGTTCCACCCGCCGCGCCACGTCCGGGTCGTCGGCGAAAGGGATCAGGCTGGCTTCATCCAGGCTTTTCTCGGATTGCCCGCGCAAGCAATATTCCACGGCGCCATACAGGCACAGCAGCATCAGCCAGCCCCACATCAGGCAATCCGCGCGTCGAGCTGCGCCATGCGCACATCCGCCGCACGCACCGTGCGCCAGGTGTTGTACGCCATCAGCAACATGCCCGTAAGGAAAAACACGCCCCCGGCGAAACGCACCACAAACCCTGGATGGCTGGCCTGCAACGCCTCGACGAACGAGTAGGTGAGGGTGCCGTCATCGTTCACCGCCCGCCACATCAAACCCTGGGTAATGCCGTTGACCCACATCGACGCGATGTACAGCACGGTACCGATGGTGGCCAGCCAGAAGTGCAGGTTGATTAGCGGCACGCTGTGCATCTGCTCGCGACCGAACACCTTGGGGATCATGTGGTACAGCGCGCCGAACGTGATCATCGCCACCCAGCCAAGTGCCCCGGCGTGGACGTGGCCGATGGTCCAGTCGGTGTAGTGGGAGAGGGCGTTGACGGTCTTGATCGCCATCATCGGCCCTTCAAAGGTGGACATGCCGTAGAACGCCAAAGACAGCACCAGAAAGCGCAGGATCGGGTCGGTACGCAACTGATGCCAGCCACCGGACAGGGTCATCATGCCGTTAATCATCCCACCCCAGCTCGGCGCCAGCAGGATCAGCGACATCGCCATGCCCAATGACTGCGCCCAATCCGGCAGCGCGGTGTAGTGCAAATGGTGGGGGCCGGCCCAGATATACAGGGTAATCAGCGCCCAGAAGTGCACGATGGACAAGCGATAGGAATACACCGGCCGCCCGACTTGTTTCGGCACGAAGTAGTACATCATCCCCAAAAAGCCCGTCGTCAGGAAAAACCCCACGGCGTTATGCCCATACCACCACTGCACCATTGCATCGGTCGCCCCGGCATACACCGGGTAGGACTTGAACCAATCCACCGGAATCGCCAAGTGGTTGACCACGTGCAGCATGGCGATCACTAGGATGAACGCGCCAAAAAACCAGTTGCCCACGTAGATATGCCTGGCCTTGCGCTGCACCACAGTGGTGAAGAACACCACCGCGTAAGCCACCCACACCACGGCCATCCACACCGCGCCGGAGAACTCGATTTCCGCATATTCCTTGGTGGTGGTGTAGCCCAGCGGCAGGCTGACCAGCATGATTACGATCACCGACTGCCAACCCCAAAACGTGAACGCGGCCAGGCGATCGGAATACAGCCGCACCTGGCAGGTGCGCTGTACCGCGTAATAGCTGGCGGCAAACTGGGCGCTGCCGGCGAAACCAAAGATCACCAGGCTGGTGTGCAAAGGGCGCAAGCGGCCAAAGGTGGTCCAGGGCAGGTCCAGGTTCATCTCGGGCCAAACCAGTTGCGAGGCGATCCACACGCCCATGGCCATGCCGACCACGCCCCACACGATGGTGGCAATGACGAATTGACGGACGACTTTATAGTTATAGGCCTGCCCGATTGTTGCTGTGCTCATGCTCAGTCCTCCCACGGTTCCAAGTGGCGGGCACTGTAGGAAGGGTGGGTAAAACAAAACAGGCTCAGAAAAAGCTCATTACTGCGGATCAGTTGTTTCAGCCTGAAAACGCGGCTTTCAGGCGATCTGATCCGCTTTTTAACACTGCACCTGAATCTTCAACGCGCTGCGCCGTAGGTGCATAGTCGCCCCCATCATTTGATGAGGCCGTGCTATGTACCAATACGACGCATACGACCGGGCGCTGGTGTTCGAGCGCGTGGCGCAGTTTCGTGACCAGGTCCGGCGCTATATCGCGGGGGACTTGAGCGACGCGGAGTTTCTGCCATTGCGCCTGCAAAACGGCCTGTACCTGCAAAAGCATGCCTACATGCTGCGGGTGGCGATTCCCTACGGCACCCTGAGCGCCGAACAACTGCGCACCCTGGCCAGCATCGCGCGGGATTACGACCGGGGTTACGGCCACTTCACCACGCGGCAGAACCTGCAATTCAACTGGATCGAATTGCACCAGGTGCCCGACATCCTCGAACGCCTGGCCCATGTGAACATGCATGCCATCCAGACCTCCGGCAACTGCGTGCGCAATATCACCACCGAAGCTTTTGCCGGGGTAGCGGCCGACGAGTTGCTGGACCCGCGCCCACTGGCGGAGATCCTGCGCCAATGGTCGACCATCAACCCGGAATTCCTGTTCCTGCCGCGCAAGTTCAAGATCGCCATTTGTTCGGCCCGTGACGACCGTGCCGCGATCATGATGCATGACATCGGCCTGTACCTTTACCACGACCGCCAGGGCAACAAGCTGTTGCGCATGATGGTGGGCGGCGGCCTGGGACGCACGCCGATCCTGGGTGTACAGATCCGCGAAGGGTTGCCGTGGCAGCACCTGTTGTCCTACGTCGAGGCGGTACTGCGGGTGTACAACCGCCATGGCCGACGGGACAACAAATACAAGGCGCGCATCAAGATCCTGGTCAAGGCCCTGGGCATCGAGGCGTTTGCCCGCGAGGTGGAGGAGGAGTGGCAGTACCTGCGCGACGGCCCGGCGCAATTGACCGACGCCGAATACGCGCGCGTGGCCGCGGCTTTTGTCCCGCCCACCTATGCAAACCTGCCGGGCACCAGCCTGGCCTACGGCACCGCGTTGACGGAAAGCCCCGCGTTTGCCCGTTGGGTCAGCCGCAATGTCATGCCGCACAAAGTCCCGGGCTACACCAGCGTGGTGCTGTCCACCAAACCGGGGATCAGCGCACCGCCCGGCGACGTCACGGCCGAGCAAATGGACGCGGTGGCGCAATGGTCGGAACGCTTCGGCTTTGGCGAAATCCGCATCGCCCATGAACAGAACATCGTCCTGCCAGATGTGCCCAAGGAACACCTGCATGCCTTGTGGACACAGGCCTGCGTCCACGGCCTGGGGGCGGCGAACGTCGGCCTGCTGACCGATATCATCGCCTGCCCGGGCGGCGACTTCTGCGCCTTGGCCAACGCCAGATCAATCCCCATCGCCCAGGCGATCCAGCAACGCTTCGACAACCTCGACTACCTGCATGACCTCGGCGAGATCAGCCTGAACATCTCCGGCTGTATCAATGCCTGCGGCCATCACCACATCGGCAATATCGGCATCCTCGGCGTGGATAAAAATGGCAGCGAGTGGTTCCAGGTCACCCTGGGCGGCGCCCAGGGCAATCACAGCGCCCTGGGCAAGGTGATCGGCCCCTCGTTCAGCGCCGCCGAGATTCCCGATGTGATCGCACGGGTGATCCACACCTTTGTGCGCTACCGCGAGAGTGAAGAGCGCTTTGTCGACACCGTGCAGCGCATCGGCCTGGAACCGTTCAAGGAGCGGGTCTACGCGGGGCGGTTGGTGGACGCGTGAGGCGTTAGTCATACGCGCCGGTGTTGCATCTGCCATGATCGGCCTTCGCAACCTGGCTCACCGGAGGAGATCCGCAATGGACGACGTACAACAACTGGGCGAGATGCTTCGTCATTACGCCGACAGCGAAGCGCACAAGAAGCAGCAATTCGACGTGCAATCCGCCCGTTGGACGCAAAAGCTCGGCGAGTTGTTCGGCCAGATCGAGCTGTGGCTGGAGCCGGTCAAGCAGGTGGGCTTGCTGGAGGTGTACCGTGAAGCCTACGTCGCCAGCGGCCCCAGCGTGCCGCTGGAGACCTCGACCTTCAAGACCGAGAAGCTCACGGTGCAGATCACCGGCAAGAGCGTCGAGTTTGTGCCGGACGTGATGGGCGCAGGCGGGCTGATCTCGGTGTCGGTGATGGGCCTGACGGCCGCCCGCCACGGCAGCGTGTCGCTGGTGCTGCCGGCGGACAAGAACGACTGGCTGTGGAAGAAGACCAATGGCCTCAAGGACCCCGACACCTTTGGCTTTGATGCGAACTTCCTGGCGTCGCAGTTGCAGAGCCTGATCCCGCGCGAACGCATGTAAGGCTCAGGCTGCCGAGCAACCTGTGTGGCGAGGGAGCTTGCTCCCGCTGGAGTGCGCAGCGCTCCCAACATCTTGGGGCCGCTGCGCAGCCCCTG
>NZ_JANLGL010000249.1:0-7324 GCF_024655625.1 Pseudomonas sp. 18.1.10 | reverse complement strand
GCGTTTTGCTTACTTTTGCGCTCTTCAAAAGTGAGCCGCCGTAAGGGCGGAACCATAGGTGGCCGTTACCCAAAAAACGGATATGTACACCGATAGACCTCCATCATCGGCAAGCCAGCTCCCACAGAAAAGCACACACCCAAGATGGCAAGATACCCGCCCCTCAGGTTTACTACGCTCTGAGTAAGGTTTTACCGACATCCCACGTCGGGTCATCTAGGTCATCGAATGAACAACTACACCCCCCGCACCTGGCAGCCCCACGAGCGCCCGAGCCTGCCCGGTTCGCCCTCGACGCCGTTGCACCCCACGCACAAGCGCTGGCTGTTTGCGATGGTGGGCGTGCTGGTGGCAATCACCGGCGGCCTGGGCAACGCGCTGGTCATCGCCAACCTGCAATACCTGCAAGGCGCCCTCGGTGCGACCACCGCCGAAATGGCCTGGCTGCCCGCCGCCTATGTCATGACCAACGTATGCATGAACCTGCTGCTGGTGAAGTTCCGCCAGCAGTTCGGCCTGCGCGCGTTTACCGAGGTGTTCCTGGTGTTGTACGCGCTGGTGACCTTCGGCCATTTGTTCGTCAACGACCTCAGTTCGGCGATTGCGGTGCGGGCGGCCCACGGCATGGTCGGGGCGGCGCTGAGTTCGCTGGGCTTGTACTACATGATCCAGGCGTTCCCCGCCAAGTGGCGCTTGAAGGCGCTGGTGCTGGGCTTGGGCACGGCGCAGTTGGCCTTGCCGCTGGCGCGGTTGTTCTCCGAGGATTTGCTGCAAATCGCCGAGTGGCGCGGCTTGTACCTGTTTGAATTGGGCATGGCGCTGATCTGCCTGGGTTGCGTGTTCCTGCTCAAGTTGCCGCCCGGTGACCGTTTCAAGACCTTTGAAAAACTCGACTTCCTCACCTTCGCGATCCTCGCCAGCGGCGTCGCCTTGTTGTGTGCGGTGTTGTCCCTGGGGCGTATCGACTGGTGGCTGGAAGCCCCGTGGATCGGCGTGGCCTCGGCCTGTTCCCTGGTGCTGATAATGGCCGGGCTGGCCATCGAGCATAACCGCGCCAACCCGATGCTGATGACCCGCTGGCTGGGCAGCGGGGTGATGATCCGCCTGGCGTTGGCGGTGATCCTGATCCGCATGGTGCTGTCCGAGCAGTCCACCGGCGCGGTGGGGTTCATGCAAATGCTCAACATGAGCTACCAGCAGATGCACACGCTGTACGTGGTGATGCTGGCCGGGGCGATTGCGGGGCTTGTGGTCAGCGCGTTGACGATCAACCCGGCGCACTTGTTGATGCCGCTGGTGATCTCCCTGGCGTTGATGGCGACGGGGTCGGTGATGGACAGTTTTTCCAGCAACCTGACCCGCCCGCAGAACCTGTATATCAGCCAGTTCCTGCTAGGCTTCGGCGGGACGTTCTTCCTCGGGCCGACCATGGTGTTGGGCACCAAGAACGTGCTGACCAACCCGCGCAATCTGGTGAGTTTTTCGGTGATGTTCGGCATTTGCCAGAACCTCGGCGGCTTGATGGGCGCGGCGCTGCTGGGCACGTTCCAGGTCGTGCGCGAGAAGTTTCATTCGAGCATGATCGTCGAGCACCTGAGCCTGCTCGACCCGCGTGTGGCCGCGCGGGTGTCGAGCGGCGGCTCGGCCTATGGCGGGGTGATTGCCGACCCGGAATTGCGCAACCTCATGGGCATCCGCAGCCTGGCCACCGCGGCCACCCGTGAAGCGAACGTAATGGCCTACAACGATGTCTTCATGCTGATCGCGATCATCGCGATACTGACCATGATCTGGATCTTTATCCGCAGTCTGTGGCTGATGAGCACCACGAAAGCAGCCACTCCCGTTCAACCCAGCGGCGCACCTCAATGACCGAACCTTCAACGACCACCACCACCGCCATCGCCGCGACCCCGGAAGGCAGCACACCTCCCGGTGCGGTGCCCACCGAACTGCGACCGTTGCGGGTGCGCATTATCTCGTCCCTGGGCTTTGCCGCCATTGCCGTGGTCGGCGTGCTGATCGTGCTTTACGCCTGGCAATTGCCACCCTTCAGCAGCGCGGTGGAAACCACCGAAAACGCCCTGGTGCGCGGGCAGGTGACGATCATCGGGCCGCAGCTCGCCGGTTATGTGTTTGAAGTGCCGGTGCAGGATTTCCAGTACGTGAAGGCCGGCGACCTGCTGGTGCGCCTGGATGATCGTATCTACAAGCAGCGCCTCGACCAGGCACTGGCCCAACTGGCGGTGCAGAAAGCCTCGCTGGCCAATGTGGTGCAGCAGCGCAACAGCGCCGAAGCCACCATCAAGCTGCGCCAGGCGGCGTTGGCGGACAGCGAGGCGCAGGCGCGTAAAAGCACCGCCGACTTGCGCCGCAATGAAGAGCTTATCAGCGATGGTTCGGTGTCCCGGCGCGAGCTCGACGTGACCCGTGCAGCAAATGCGCAGACCATCGCAGCGGTGGCCCAGGCCCAGGCCAGCCTGGAAATCGCGCGGCAGGATTTGCAGACGGTGATCGTCAATCGCGGCTCCCTGGAAGCGGCGGTCGCCAGTGCCGATGCAGCGGTGGAACTGGCGCGCATCGACCTGTCCAACACGCGCATCACCGCACCGCGTGACGGCCAGCTGGGGCAGATTGGCGTGCGCCTCGGTGCCTACGTCAATTCTGGCGCGCAATTGATGGCGCTGGTGCCGCCGCAGTTGTGGGTGATCGCCAATATGAAAGAAACCCAGATGGACAATGTGCAGGTCGGCCAGCCGGTGACGTTCACCGTGGATGCGTTGAACCACCGCAGGTTTCACGGCACGGTGCAGCACATTTCGCCGGCCACGGGATCCGAGTTCAGCCTGTTGCAGGCGGACAATGCCACCGGCAACTTTGTGAAGATCGCCCAGCGCGTGCCGGTGCGGATTACGGTGGACCCCGACCAGGAGCAGAGTGAGCGGCTAAGGCCGGGGTTGTCGGTGGTGGTCAGTATCGACACCGCAGGGCGCCTCAAGAACAGCCCACCCTGACACTGACACTGACACTGACCCTGACACAACAGAGATCAAAACTGTGGGAGCTGGCTTGTCGGGTCGCCGCATCGCTGCGATAGCTATCTGTCAGTTGATGCACCTTTTACTGATGTACCGCTATCGCAGGCAAGCCAGCTCCCACAGTTGGAAGGTATTTCAGGTTGAACGTCAGGTGTGCCGACTGGTTTTGTTCCAACAGCTTGAGGCCCGGCCTGCCCGGCAGGTGATGCGCATTCACCGGATGACTCACCGGCTCGATGCAAAAGAACCCCAACCCCGGCGGGCAATACAGCAGGAAATAATCCGCACCGCTGGCCTGGCACTCCAGGGCATAACCCAGCTCCGGTTGCTCGATCCGGCAATGCCCATCCCACTGGCAAAAACCGTTATCCACCATCCCCTTCGGCAAGGCCTTGAGCTGTTGGAAATCCCAGTCTGCGGGTAGCGGCGCCAGCCCCGTAGGCAATTTGGCGGCATCGCTCAGCCACACCTGCGAAGCCTTGGCCTGTAACCGTGTACCCGGTTGGCGCGGCAGATACGGGTGTAACCCCAAACCGTGCCAGGCAGGTTTTGCGGCCAGATGCGTCACCGTCAATGCGATGCTCAGCTCGCCATTGTTCAAGCGAAACCGTTGCTCGGCACGATAGGCAAACGGCGTATCGCACATCACCTCCAGCACCACTTCATCCACCGACTGGCTGACCACTTGCCACGCCTGTTGCCACGCCGAACCATGGATCGGCAGCGGGTCGGTCAGGCTGTTGGCCGACAGGGCCAGCCAGCCATCGGGGTTGTTGAAACCACCATTGGCAATGCGGTTGGACCAGGGCGCCAGCGGATAACAGCCCAGCTTGCCCGGAAGGCCCGTGTTCACCGCATGTTCATCGCTATGGCGCAACAACGGCTGGCCGCTGGCGATAACCTGCCAGTTGACGATGCTGCCGCCAATGGCGGGGGCCAGGGTGAGGTGGGTGAGGGCGTCTTTGAGTTCGATCATCAGGGTTATCCCGTCAGAGAGTGAAAGTCGGCTCAGCCAAGCCCTGCACACCAGGATTGAGGGCAAACACGCCGCCGGACAGCGACTGCTCACTGTGGTCATCACGGATCGAGGTCACGAACAGGGTGTCCAGCCGGCTACCACCAAACGCGCACATGGTGGGCTTTTTCACCGGCACGCTGAGGGAGCGGTCGAGGCGGCCGTCGGGGGTGAAACGGTGGATCAGCCCGGCGTCGTTGGCGCAGATCCAGTAGCAACCGTCGGCGTCCACCGCGGCGCCGTCGGGGCGGCCGGGGTGTGGGTGCATGTCCACGAACACGCGGCGGTTGGACGGCGTGCCGCTGTCGATGTCGTAGTCGAACGCCCAGATCTGCTGCACCAGTGGGTGCGAGTCGGAGGCGTACAGCGTGCGCCCATCGGGGCTGAAGGCCAGGCCGTTGAGGGTGATGAACCCGTCCAGCGCGGCATGGGGCGCTTGGCCGGACGCGTAGCGGTAGAGGATGCCCTCGGCGGCATTCAAGCCCATGTTCAACACCATGCTGCCGGCCCAGAAACGGCCCTGGCGATCGCAGCGGCCATCGTTCAGACGCATGTCGGCACGCGAGTGCTCGACCTTGGCCAGGCGCGTGCTGTCGAGGCTGCCATCGCTGTGCGCGGTGAGTTGGAAGAAGCCGCTTTCCATCCCCGCGACCCAGTTGCCCGTGCTGGTGCGGGCAATGCAGGCGAGCATCTCAGGAGCTTTCCAGGCGGCGACATGGCCGCTGGCGGCGCTCCAGCGTTGCAGGCCGCCGTTGGGGATGTCCACCCAGTACAACGCGTTTTCCTCGGGCACCCACACCGGGCATTCGCCCACCGCATTGCGCGCATCAACAATCAATTCAGCCGTCATCGGTCAGTCCCCAAACGGCCCGGCGGCGCAGAACGCACCGCCCTGGTAGACCTTGGCCGGGTCATCGGCGGCCACCGGGGGCAGGGTTTCGACCTGGGCGCGGAACACTTCGGAATTGTCCTTGGGCGCGTAGCCCAGGTGCGCGGCGTAGCGGTTGTCCCACCAGGTGTCGAGGTTGTCGGACATGCCGTAGACTACGGTGTGGCCAACGTCTGGCGTGTACAGCGCGCGCTCCAGCAGTTGGGTCAGGTCGTCGAAGCTCAGCCAGGTGTGCATCATCCGGCGGTTCTGCGGCTCGGGGAACGACGAGCCGATGCGGATGCTCACGGTCTGGATGCCGTAGCGATCGAAGTAGAAGCTGGCCATGTCTTCGCCATAGGACTTGGACAGACCGTAGTAGCTGTCCGGGCGACGCGGCGAGTGGGCGTCAAGGATTTCGCCCTGCTTGTGGAAGCCGATCACATGGTTGGAGCTGGCGAAGATCACGCGCTTGACGCCATGCCGGCGCGCAGCCTCGTAGATATGGAAAATCCCGCTGATGTTGGCGCCGAGCACTTCTTCGAAGGAGCGCTCAACCGAGACGCCGCCGAAGTGCAGGATCGCGTCGACGCCTTCCACCAGGTGGTGCACGGCTTGTTTGTCGGCGAGGTCGCAGGGTTGCACTTCTTCGCTGTCATCGGTGGCTGGGGCCATCTCGGCGATGTCCGACAGGCGCAGCACCTGGGCGTAAGGGCGCAGGCGTTCGCGCAGGACTTTGCCCAGGCCGCCAGCGGCACCGGTGAGCAATAGGCGGTTGAAGGGAACGGCAGGGGTGGTGGTCATGGGCGGGTCCATTGTTGTTGTAGGTTGTCGTATGACTATGGTGGAGTATCGGTATTGGTTCCTGGGGTTGTCAACGCTCCTTCAGGCGAGTGGGATCTAAATGTGGGAGCGGAAGACTTGAGGCCCTACAACAGTGAAATCGGATAGCTGACGAAAATCCGGTTCTCATCGAACTCATTGTTGCTGAAATCCCGGCGCATGGTCGAGTTGCGCCATTTCACATTCAAGTTCTTCAGTGCACCACTCTGCACGGTGTAAGCCAGCTCCGATTCACGCCCCCATTCCTTGCCGTCGGTGATCGCCCCGGTGTGCACATTACTGCCGCTGATATAGCGGTTCATCATGGTCAGCCCCGGCACGCCAAGCACCACGAAGTTGAAGTCATGGCGCAGCTGCCAGGATTTTTCCCGGGCGTTGTCATAGCTGGCGTTGTAGCTGTCGTTGGCCAGGGTGCCGCCGCTGGTGCCGTTGACCCTCATCCACACGCTGTTGCCGGTGAGTTTCTGCAGGCCCACGTAGAAGGTGTTGCCGCCGTAGCGCGCCGAGAGCAGGGCGAAGGTGGTCTTGTTGTCGAGGTCGCCGGCCAGGGCGCTGCCGTCTTCCTTGCCGTTGAAGAAGCCGAGGTTGGCGCCCAGGGTCCAGTCGCCCACGGGTTGGCTGTGGGTGAGGTTGAGGTATTGCTGCTGGTAGATGTCGGTGAGTTCGGCGTACCACAGGCCGAGCTGGGTGCGTTTGTCGTTGAAGGTGTATTCGCCGCCGCCGAAGTTGAAACGGTCCGAGGTGAAGGCGGCTTTGCCGTTCATGAACATGTCTTCCATGCTCGCGTCGTTGCGTGGGCTGTTGCCACGGAACTGGCCGCCGTAGAGCGTCAGGCCGGCGATTTCGTCGGAGGTGACCTGGCCGCCACGGAAAGTCTGGGGCAGGGAGCGGCCGTCGTCGGAGCGCAGGATCGGCAATACGGGCATCCATTCGCCGACCTTCAATTCCGTCTTCGACAGCCGCGTCTTCAACGCCACCCCCAGGCGGCCGAAGTTGTCGGCCGGGCGGCCGTCGCTATGGATCGGCAGCAACTGGGTGCCGCCGGTGCCTTTGCCACCGTCGAGCTTTTGCGAGTACAGGCCCAGCACATCGATGCCGAAGCCCACGGTGCCCTGGGTGAAGCCGGACTTGGCGTCGAGAATGAAGTTTTGCGTCCACTCCTCGGCCTTGGCTTGTGGATTGGTCGGGTTGGTGAAGTTGCGGTTGAAGTAGGCGTTGCGCAGGTTGAGCGTGGCCTTGGCATCGTCGAGGAAACCGTCGGCCTGGGCGCAGAGGGGTAGGGCGGCGCTCAGGCTGCCAAGACCGATAAGGCCCAGGCGTGCGCAGGAATGGCGGGCGAATTGACTCACAGTGGAGCTCCCTTTCTTTTGTTGTTTTTATTATTTGTCATACGTCGTCGTACAACATTGAGGGCGATATTTGCGGGGTTTACGGGGCTTGTCAACAAGAAGTTATACGATGACTTTGGTTTTCACCGGTAGGACAGTGGGCACGCTTTAAATGTGGGAGCGGGCTTGCTCGCGAATGCGGTGTATCAGTCACAAGATTTATTGACTGGTC
>NZ_JANLGL010000248.1:0-7332 GCF_024655625.1 Pseudomonas sp. 18.1.10 | reverse complement strand
AGCGGAGTGTCAGGCAATTAGTTTTTGACTGATCCACCGCATTCGCGAGCAAGCCCGCTCCCACACAAGCCCGCTCCACAGTTAGATTGGGTACAACTTGGGATCAGCTCAGCTCAAGCCAGATCGGCGCATGGTCCGACGGCTTTTCCAACCCCCGCAATTCATAATCCACCCCCGCATCCTTGACCCGTGGCAGCAAGCCGTTGGACGCCAGGATCACGTCAATCCGCAGCCCACGCTTGGGCTCATCCTCGAAACCACGGCTGCGGTAATCAAACCAGCTGAAACGGTCGGCCACGTCCGGGTTCAGGTGACGGAAGCTGTCCACCAGGCCCCAGTTTTTCAGGCGTGCCATCCACTCGCGCTCTTCCGGCAGGAAGCTGCACTTGCCGGTTTTCAGCCAACGCTTGGCGTTGTCGGGGCCGATGCCGATGTCGATGTCTTCCGGGGAGATGTTGATGTCGCCCATCACCACCAACGGCTGGTCATTGCTGAACTGGCTTTCCAGCAGTTGCTGCAGGTCTTCGTAGAAGCGTTTCTTCGCCGGGAACTTGGTCGGATGGTCGCGGCTTTCACCTTGTGGGAAATAGCCGTTCATGATGGTGATCGGGTTGCCGTTTTCGTCGGCGAACGTGCCCCAGATAAAGCGACGCTGGGCGTCTTCTTCATCGCTGGCGAAACCTTTGTGCAGGCTCAACGCCGGTTGGCGCGAGAGCAGGGCAACGCCGTAGTGGCCTTTTTGCCCGTGGTAGTACACGTGATAGCCAAGGGCCTGCACTTCGGCCAGGGGGAACTGGTCGTCATGGACCTTGGTTTCTTGCAGGCCGATCACGTCCGGTTGGTGCTTCTCGATCAGTGCCGCCAGCTGATGAGGGCGGGCGCGCAGCCCGTTGATATTGAAGGAGACGATTTTCATGGTCGGCAGTCCAGTCCTGGCAAAAGGGCGATGCTAGCCGACAAGTCGGACGGGGGCCAGCGTGGCGGTAGGGCACTTGCACTGCTAATGTCTGGGAACGACTGGAGTCGCGTAGGTTCGTACCCATAAGAACGCCATCCTTTTCAGTGGCGCCCAGGGAGATCAACTGTATGCCGGACACGTCCACTGCCCCCGCCGAAATCCGCCTGCTCAACAGCGGCTATTCCCGCGAGGCCCGCTCCCTGTTGTACCAGGCCTATCGGCATGAGCCGACGTTCGCCTACATCTTCGAGGCCGAACGCCCAGGCTATGAACAACGCGTGCGCGCCACTGTGCGTGAACTGGTCAAGCAGCATTTCTTCCAGAAGCTGCCCGCCATTGGCCTGTTCCTCAACGACCGCCTGATCGGCATCGCCCTGATTGCGCCGCCGCAACGCCGCCTGGGGATTACCGAGAGCTGGGCCTGGCAACTGCGCATGTGGCTGAGCACCGGCGTGCGCGGTACGCGGCGTTACCTGGACTACCATCACGCGGTGTTGGCGTGCCTGCCCGGTGAGGCGGTGCACATGCTGCCGCTGCTGGGCATTCATCCGCAGTTCCAGGGCAAGCATTACGGTGAGCAACTGCTGGAGGCGGTGCACAACTGGTGTGCCGAAGACCCGCACTCGTCCGGCGTGGTATTGGACACAGGGAATTCTCGCTATCTGGAATTCTATAAACGCCAGGGCTACGAGGAGATCGGTGAAGTTGCCGTAGGACCGATCCTGGAACATGTGTTTTTCCACGCCAATCCACAGCGGTTACATGCTGCAACGCCTTGATCCAGAATTATTCAGATAAATCCGGGTTCAAAGAAACTCCCCGGCTCGTGTAGCATCCCCGCCTATGAAGTTTCCAGGAAGATGTACCAGCGGCTTGATCCTGCTGTTCACAAGCTGCGGCGCCTTGGCGCAAAGCGAACTGGACGTGCGGATCAAACCCTCAAACGACGCGTTGAAAGCCAATATCGAAGGCTATATCGGCGGGGTGGGCGATCGTGATGAAGAAGCGTTGCTGCGGTTCAGCCGTGGCGCCGAGGAGCAGGCGCGCAAAGCGGCGCAGGCCCTGGGCTTCTATCAGCCACAGATCGACAGTGACGTAAAGGGCGGCAAGAACCCGCGCCTGATCCTCACCATCGACCCCGGCGAGCCGGTGCATTTGCGTAACGTGACCATTCGGGTGGACGGCCAGGCCGCCAACCTCAAGGCGTTTCGCGTGCCCACCAGCGACGACCTCAAATCCGGCGCCGTGCTCAATCACGGCCATTACGAAGACGCCAAGCGTCTGATCCAGAACCAGGCCTCGCGCTACGGCTTTTTCAGCGGGCGCTTTACCAGCCAAAAGTTGGCGGTGGACCCGCAGGCGGGCGTGGCCGATATCGAACTGATCTACGACAGCGGCCCGCGCTACACCTTGGGCCAGGTCAACTTCAAGGGCGACACGCCGTTTGATGACGAACTGCTGCAACGCATGGTGCCGTTCAAAAGTGGCGCGCCCTACGATTCCGAACTGATCGCCGAACTCAACCAGAACCTGCAAGCCAGCGGCTTTTTCGAAGGCGTGCGCGTGGACGCCGCGCCCGCCGCTTCAACAGACGATGTGATCCCGGTGGCCGTGCAACTGCAAACCCGCAAGCCGCGCACCATGGGCCTGGGCCTGGGCTACTCGACCGACGTCGGCCCGCGCGGCAAGGCCAACTGGACCCGGCACTGGGTCAACCCGCAGGGCCACAGTTATGGCTGGGAAGCTGAACTGTCGGCGCCGCGCCAGAACGTCGGCCTGTGGTACGACGTGCCGCTGGACCCGCCGCTCACCGACAAATTGCGCTTCGCCGGCGGCTACCAGAATGAAGAACTGGCCAACACCGACACCCTGAGTAAATTGCTCACCCTCGGCCCCGAATGGCACAGCAAGTTGCCCAGCGGTTGGACCCGGGTGATCTCGCTCAAATACCAGCGCGAAGAATATCGCCTGGGCAATGACTCCGGCCTGAGCAACCTGGTGATGCCGGGCATCAGTTATTCCTACCTGCGCAGCGACAACCGCATCGACCCGCACAACGGCTATCGCCTGCAATTTGATTCCAAGGTCGCGAAAGAGGGACTCGGTTCCGACACCAACCTGCTTTACGGCACAGCCATGGTCAAAGGCCTGACCACCCTGTGGGACAACCACCGCTTCCTCGCTCGCGCCCAGGTCGGCGGCAGCGCCACCAATGGCTATAAATCGGTGCCGCCGTCGCTACGCTTCTTTGCCGGTGGCGACCAGAGCGTGCGCGGCTACGAGTACCAGACCCTGTCGCCGGAGAACGACCGGGGCGACCGCATTGGTGGCCGCTACATGGTGGCCCTCAGCGCCGAGTATCAATATTCCATCGCCGAGAAATGGCGTATCGCAACGTTTATCGACCAGGGCAACTCGTTTAATACCCTGGAAATGCCCAGCTTGAAGACCGGCGTGGGCGTCGGTATCCGCTGGGTTTCGCCGGTGGGGCCGATCCGCCTCGATCTGGCCCATGCCCTCGAAGATCCGGGCGGCGTTCGATTGCACTTTTCCATGGGGCCTGAGTTGTGATGCGTGGTGTGAAAATAGCGGGGCTGGCCGTGGTGGCGATCCTCGCCGGGCTGTTGCTGGCCCTGTGGGCGGTACTCGGCACCCAGGCGGGCAGCCGCTGGGCCTTGGGCCGTGTGCCGGGCTTGAGTGTGGAGAATTTCCAGGGGCATTTGGGTGGGCGCTGGAGCGCCGATCACCTGCTGTGGCAACAGGACAGCAGCCGCGTCGAGCTCAAGGCGCCGACATTGGATTGGTCGCCCGCGTGCCTGTTGCGCATGACCTTGTGTGTCAACCAACTGGACGTGGAGCAGGTCAGCCTGCAATTCCCGCCGAGCACCGAGGAGAGCAGCGGGCCGATCCAGTTGCCCGAGTTGAAACTGCCCGTGGCGATCCAGCTGGGCGACGTTCGCGTCGGCAGCCTGCTGTTCAACGGCAGCGAAGAACTCAAGGGCCTGCAACTGGCTGCGCACTGGACCGCCGCCGGCATGCAGATTGATTCCGTGCACCTGCAACGGGACGATCTGGTCCTGGACCTGGCGGGCCTGCTGCAACCCACTGGCGACTGGCCATTGAGTGCCACCGGTAACCTGAGCCTGCCTTACGCGCCAGGCGGCGCGCCGTGGAAGGTCGCCCTGAAAATCGAGGGCGACCTGCTCAAGACCCTCAAACTCGACGCCGACAGCAGCGGCTACCTGCCGGCCAAGCTCAGCGGCGAGCTGCAACCCTTGGCAGACAACCTCCCGGCGCAGGTGCACATCACCGCCGATGGTTTCAAGGCCAGCGCCGACCTGCCCGACACCCTGCAACTCAATCAACTGGACCTCACCGCCAAAGGCGACCTGAAAAGCGGTTACCAACTGCTGGGCAAGGCCGTGCTGCCTGCGGAAAAAGGCCCGGTGGACTTGCTGCTGCAAGGCCTGGTCGATGCCAAGGGCGCGCAGATCGCCGGTTTGGACCTGACCGCAAGCGATAAACAAAGCCTCAAGCTCACGGCCCAATTGGATTGGCAGCAAGGTTTCAGCGCCGACGCCAAGATCGCTTGGCTGGACTTTCCCTGGCACCGCCTGTATCCGCTGATCGATGAGCCGCAAGTCACGCTGCGTACCTTCAATGGCGAGATCTCCTATAAAGACGGCAACTACCTGGGCAACCTCAAGGCCGACCTCGACGGCCCGGCCGGCAAGTTCAACGTGGTCACGCCGTTCAGTGGCGACCTCAAGCAAATCTTCCTGCCCGAGCTGAAACTCAGCGCCGGCCAAGGCAAGGCCGAAGGCCACCTGAACGTGCAGTTCGCCGATGGCATCGCCTGGGACACCGCGCTGGACCTGTCGGCGCTGAACCCGGCGTATTGGGTCGCGGAACTGCCCGGTACCCTCGCCGGGCCGCTGCGCAGCAAGGGCGAATTCAAGAACGAGCAACTCAAGCTGAACGCCGACCTCGACCTCAAGGGCCGCCTGCGCGGGCAAACCGCCGTGCTTGCGGCCAAGGCCGAAGGCGCCGGCGAACAATGGACCCTGGCCAACCTGGACATCCGCCTGGGCGATAACCGCATCAACGGCAGTGGCAGCCTGCAACAACGCCTGGCCGGGCAGATCGACATCAAGCTCGCGCGCCTGGCCCAGCTGTGGCCGCAATTGCGCGGGCAAATCAATGGCCGCCTCGACGTCGCCGGCAGCCTCAAGGCGCCGCAAGGCAAGCTCGGCCTCAAGGGCCAGCAACTGGCGTTTGCCGACAATCGCCTGCAAAGCCTGAACCTCGACGCCACGCTGGACAGCGCCCAGCGCGCGAAGATCGACCTCAAGGGCAGCGGTATTCAAGCCGGTGACACCCAGGTCGGCACCCTGACCGCCAGCGCCTCCGGCGACATCAAGAACCAGAAGGTCCAACTCGACCTCGCCGGCCCGCTGCTCAAGCTGGCCCTGGCGTTGGACGGCAATCTCGACAAAGGCAACTGGCGCGGGCGCCTGGCCAGCGGTGATGTGCAAACCGGTGGCCAGGACTGGAAGCTGCAAGCCCCGGCGAAAATCGAGCGCATGGCTGACGGCAAGCTGACGTTCTCTGCGCACTGCTGGGTGTCCGGCCCCGCCAGCCTGTGCGGTGAAGACCAGCGCCTGATGCCCGAGCCGAAACTGCGTTACCACCTCAAGCAATTCCCCATCGACAGCCTGGCGGCGTTTCTGCCCAAGGACTTCGCGTGGCAAGGCAAGCTCAACGCCGACCTGCAACTGGACCTGCCCGACAGCGGTCCCAAGGGCGTGGTCGCGGTGGACGCCAGCGGCGGCACCTTGCGCGTCAAGGACAAGGACCAGTGGCTGGACTTCCCCTACGACACGTTGAAGCTGGAAACCACCCTCAACCCCAAGCGCATCGACACCCAGCTGAACTTCCGCGGCGGCAAGCTCGGCGAACTGATGGTGCAGGCGCAGATCAACCCGCTGGCGAAGAACAAACCGATTACCGGCAATTTCAGCCTGGCTGGCCTCGACCTCGCCGTGGCGCGGCCGTTTGTGCCGATGGTGGAAACCCTCAGCGGCAAGCTCAACGGCAACGGGCGTATCTCCGGTGGCCTGCTGGCGCCGCTGGTCAATGGCAACGTCAACCTGGTGGGCGGCGAAATTTCCGGCCCTGAACTGCCCATCAGCCTTGAGGGCCTCAACGTGCAGGCGCTGATTGCCGGCGAGAGCGTGCAGCTCAATGGCGCCTGGCGTAGCGGCAAGGCCGGGCAGGGCAGCCTCAAGGGCCAGATCGACTGGGGCCGCGCCCTGGCGGTGGACCTCAGCCTGCAAGGCGCGCAACTGCCGGTGACGGTAGAACCCTATGCCGTGCTGGAAGTGGCGCCCGACCTGAAGATCAGCCTCAAGGACGACAAACTGGCCATCGCCGGCAAGGTGCAGATCCCCCGTGGCGACATCACCGTGCGTGAGCTGCCACCGTCCACCGTGAAGGTGTCCGATGACACCGTGATCGTCGGCAGCCAGACCGAAGAAGGCAAGCCGGCGATGGCCATGGCGATGGACATTGATGTGGTGGTGGGCGAGGACAAGCTCAACTTCTCGGGCTTTGGCCTCACCGCCAAGGTGCAGGGCCATGTGCACATCGGCGACAACCTCGACACCCGTGGCGAGCTGTGGCTCAACGACGGCCGCTACCGCGCCTACGGCCAGAAGCTCGACGTGCGCCGCGCCCGCCTGTTGTTCGCCGGCCCCCTGGACCAGCCGTACCTGGACATCGAAGCGATCCGCAAGACCGACGACATCATCGCCGGTATCCGCCTGAGCGGCAGCGCCGAACAGCCCACCACGCAAATCTTCTCCGAACCGGCCATGAGCCAGGAGCAGGCGCTCTCCTACCTGGTGCTGGGGCGTCCGCTGACCACCACCGGCGAAGACAACAATATGCTCGCCCAAGCCGCACTGGGCCTGGGCTTGATGGGCAGCGCGGGGGTTACGTCGGACCTGGCGAAGAACCTGGGTATCCAGGACTTTGAACTCGACACCCAAGGCAGCGGCACGACCACGGCGGTGGTGGCCAGCGGCAAGATCACCGAGAAGCTCAGCCTGCGTTACGGGGTGGGGGTCTTTGAACCGGCGAGCACGATTGCGCTGCGGTATCTGTTGAGCAAGAAGGTGTATCTGGAAGTGGCGAGTGGCGTGGCCAGCTCGTTGGACATCTTCTACAAACGCGACTTTTGAGTCATACACAGTAAAAAATGTGGGAGCGGGCTTGCTCGCGAATACGGTGTGTCAGTCAACAGATTCATTGGCTGATCCACCGCATTCGCGAGCAAGCTGAACTGGCCTAATGATTTTGGACACTTCAATCAT
>NZ_JANLGL010000247.1:0-7343 GCF_024655625.1 Pseudomonas sp. 18.1.10 | reverse complement strand
CCACATTCGACTGCATTCCAAGGGATGTACTCGGTCAAGTGTGGGAGCGGGCTTGCTCGCGAAGGGGCCCTTTACAGACGCTAAATCAACGTCTCGATACGCAGCGAATTGGTCGACCCCGGCTGCCCAAACGGCACCCCCGCAGTAATCACCAACGTATCCCCGCGCTGCGCCATGCCTTGGGCCTGGGCAATCTCCAGCGCCGTCGAGCACACCTCATCCACCTGGCGCAGCCGGTCATTGACCACCGAGTGCACACCCCACGCCACGCTCAAGCGCCGCGCCGTGGACAGGTTCGGCGTGAGGTTGAGGATCGGCGCCACCGGCCGTTCCCGCGCCGCGCGCAGGCTGGAGCTGCCGGACTCGCTGTAGTTGACCAGCACCGCCACCGGCAGGATGTTGCTGATGCGCCGGATCGCGCAGCTGATGGCATCCGACACCGTGGCATCTGCCTTCGGCCGGCTCACATCCAGTTGCGCCTGGTAATCCGGGCCGCTCTCCACTTGGCGGATGATCTTGCTCATCATCTGCACGGCTTCCAGCGGGTACTCGCCCGACGCGGTCTCCGCCGACAACATCACCGCATCCGCGCCTTCGGCCACGGCGTTGGCCACATCGGTCACCTCGGCACGGGTCGGCGCCGGGGAGAAGCGCATGGATTCAAGCATCTGCGTGGCCACCACCACGGGTTTACCCAGCTGGCGGCAGACGCTGATGATGTCTTTCTGGATCTGCGGCACGCTCTCGGCCGGCACTTCCACGCCCAGATCGCCTCTGGCCACCATGATCGCGTCGCTCAGCTCGGCGATTTCTTGCAGGCGCTGCACGGCCGACGGTTTCTCGATCTTGGCCATCAGAAACGCCTTGTCGCCGATCAACTCGCGGGCTTCGCGGATGTCTTCCGGGCGCTGCACGAACGACAGCGCCACCCAGTCCACGCCGAGTTCCAGGCCAAAGCTCAAGTCGCGCCGATCCTTGGCGGTCAAGGGGCTGAGCTCCAGCAAAGCTTGTGGGACGTTCACGCCTTTGCGATCAGACAATTCGCCGCCATTCAGCACGGTGGTGTCGATGGCTTCGGCATGTTTAGTGATGACCCGCAGGCGCAGCTTGCCGTCGTCCAGCAACAGGTCCATGCCGGGTTCCAGCGCCGCGATGATTTCCGGGTGGGGCAGGTTGACCCGGCACTGGTCGCCCGGGGTCGGGTCCAGGTCCAGGCGCAGCGCCTGGCCGCGCACCAGTTGCACCTTGCCCTCGGCAAAACGGCCGACGCGCAGCTTCGGCCCTTGCAGGTCCATGAGGATGCCCAGCGGGTAGTTCAGCTGGCGCTCCACTTGGCGAATCCACTGGTAGCGCTGGGCGTGGTCGGCATGGTCGCCGTGGCTGAAGTTGAGGCGGAAGATATTCACCCCGGCTTCCACCAGCTCGCGGATATCGTCGATGCCGTCGGTGGCGGGGCCCAGGGTGGCGAGGATTTTGACCTTCTTGTCAGGCGTCATGTTTGGCAGTCTCAAGAATCAGGATGGCGCGGAAGTCGTTGACGTTGGTGCGCGTCGGTTCGGTGACGATCAACCCGTCGAGGGCGGCGAAGTAGCCGTAGCCATTGTTGTTGTCCAGCTCATCGCTGGCCGACAAGCCAAGGGCTTCGGCACGGGCATGGCTGCACGGGGTCATGATCGCGCCGGCGTTGTCTTCGGAGCCGTCGATGCCGTCGGTGTCGCCGGCCAGGGCATACACACCGGGCAGGCCCTTGAGGCTGTCGGTGAGGCTGAGCAGGAATTCCGCGTTGCGCCCGCCACGGCCATTGCCGCGCACGGTGACGGTGGTTTCACCGCCGGAGAGGATCACGCACGGCGCCGCCAGCGGCTGGCCGTGTTGCACGATCTGCCGCGCAATGCCGGCGTGCACCTTGGCCACGTCCCGCGCTTCGCCTTCGAGATCGCCGAGGATCAGCGGGCTGAAGCCGGCCTGGCGGACTTTCACGGCCACGGCTTCAAGGGATTGCTGCGGGCGGGCGATCAGTTGGAAGTGGCTGCGGGCGAGCGCCGGGTCGCCGGGCTTGACGGTTTCCGAGGCGGGGTTCTGCAACCAGCTGCGCACGGCGGCGGGGGCGTCGATGTGGTAGCGCTTGAGGATCGCCAGGGCCTGGGCCGAGGTGCTCGGGTCGCCAACCGTCGGGCCTGAGGCAATCACCGTGGCCTGGTCGCCCGGCACGTCGGAAATCGCATAGGTGTACACCGTCGCGGGCCACGCGGCTTTCGCCAGGCGGCCGCCCTTGATCGCCGAGAGGTGCTTGCGCACGCAATTCATCTCGCCAATGGTGGCGCCGGACTTGAGCAGGGCTTTGTTGATGGTTTGCTTGTCGGCCAGGCTGATGCCTTCGGCCGGCAGGGCCAACAGGGCCGAGCCACCGCCGGAGAGCAGGAAGATCACGCGGTCGTCTTCGCTCAAGTTGCTGATGAGTGCCAGCACGCGCTTGGCCACGGCCAGGCCAGCGGCATCGGGCACGGGGTGGGCGGCTTCGACCACTTCAATGTGCTGGCAGGGCGCGCCGTGGCCGTAGCGGGTGACCACCAGGCCGCTGACTTCGCCTTGCCAGCAGTTTTCGACGACGAGGGCCATGGCGGCGGCGGCCTTGCCGGCGCCGATCACGATCACCCGGCCGCTGCGGTCGGCGGGCAGGAAGGGTTCAAGGACTTGCCGGGGGTGGGCGGCGTCGATGGCTGTGGCAAACAGCTCGCGAAGCAGGTGTTGCGGATCGACCGACATAAGCGGGCTCCCGGGAGTTTTTTGTTATTAGAGGTGCGGCAATGTCAGGCATTGAAATGCAATCAAATGTGGGAGCGGGCTTGCTCGCGAATGCTGTCTTACATTCAACATCCATGCTGACTGATCCACCGCTTTCGCGAGCAAGCCCGCTCCCACATTCGACCGCATTTCAAATCAAGGTTTACTTATCGCGAATCGAGAAATTCGCCATATGCTCCAGGCCCTTGATGAGCGCCGAGTGGTCCCAGTTGCCGCCACCGATGGCGGTACAGGTGCTGAACACTTGCTGGGTGCCCGCGGTGTTCGGCAGGTTGATCCCCAGCTCCTTGGCACCGGCCAGCGCCAGGTTCAGGTCCTTCTGGTGCAGGTTGATGCGGAAGCCCGGATCAAAGGTGCCCTTTATCATGCGCTCGCCATGCACTTCCAAAATCTTCGACGAGGCAAAGCCGCCCATCAGTGCTTCACGCACCTTGGCCGGGTCGGCGCCGTTCTTGGAGGCGAACAGCAGCGCTTCGGCCACGGCCTGGATGTTCAGCGCGACGATGATCTGGTTGGCCACCTTGGCGGTCTGGCCATCGCCATTGCCGCCGACCAGGGTGATGTTCTTGCCCATGGCCTGGAACAGCGGCAGGGCGCGTTCGAAGGTCTGCGGCGTGCCACCGATCATGATGCTCAGGGTGCCGGCCTTGGCGCCGACTTCACCACCGGACACCGGGGCGTCGAGGTACTGCGCGCCGGTCGCGTTGATCTTCGCGGCAAAGGCTTTGGTGGCGGTGGGGGAGATCGAGCTCATGTCGATCACCACTTTGTTTGGCGACAGGCCCGCGGCCACGCCGTCGGCGCGGAACAGCACGTCCTCGACCTGCGGGGTGTCCGGCACCATGACGATGATGAACTCGGCTTCCTGGGCAACCTGCTGCGGGCTGGCCAGGGCGATGGCGCCGGCGTCGACCAGGGCTTGCGGGGCCTTGCCGTGGTGTTCGGAGAGGAACAGTTGGTGACCTGCCTTTTGCAGGTTGGCGGCCATGGGTTGGCCCATGATGCCGGTGCCGATGAATCCGATTTTAGCCATGATTAATGCCTCTTTTTATTCGATAGGCAGGCCTGTCGCGGTCTGCCAAGCACAGGAGTTCCACATGTGGGAGCGGGCTTGCTCGCGAAAGCGGTGGATCAGTCGACATTGATGTTGAACGTCAGACCGAATTCGCGAGCAAGCCCGCTCCCACATTGGGTTTTGTGTTGTGCCAGTTAGATGGCGTTGTGGCTCTTGAGCCAGCCCAAACCTGCCTCGGTGGTGGTCAGCGGTTTGTATTCGCAACCCACCCAGCCGGTGTAGCCGATGCGGTCGAGATGTTCGAACAAGAACCGGTAGTTGATTTCCCCGGTCCCCGGCTCGTTGCGCCCAGGGTTGTCCGCCAGCTGGATGTGGTTGATCTCATCCAGGTGCGCGGCCATGGTGCGGGCCAGGTCGCCTTCCATGATTTGCATGTGGTAGATGTCGTATTGCAGGAACAGGTTGGCGCTGCCCACCTGCTCGCGGATCGACAGGGCCTGCGCCGTGTTGTTCAGGTAGAAACCCGGGATGTCGCGGGTGTTAATCATCTCCATCACCAGCTTGATACCCACCGCTTGCAGCTTGTCGGCGGCGTACTTGAGGTTGGCGACGAAGGTTTTCTCTACCGTTGCATCATCAACGCCCTGTGGCCGGATACCCGCCAGGCAGTTGACCTGGGTGTTGCCCAGCACCTGGGCGTAAGCGATGGCCAGGTTGACCCCGGCACGGAATTCCTCGACCCGGTCCGGGTGGCACGCCAGGCCGCGTTCGCCCTTGGCCCAGTCGCCGGCCGGCAGGTTGAACAGCACTTGGGTCAGGCCGTTGGCGTCGAGATGGGCCTTGATTTCAGCCGAGCTGAATTCATACGGGAACAGATACTCCACACCTTCGAAGCCCGCCTCGGCGGCCGCTTTGAAGCGAGCAAGAAAGTCTTGCTCGGTGAACAGCATGGACAGGTTGGCGGCAAAGCGCGGCATAGGGTTCTCCTTAATCGAGCAGGGAAATGGCAGTCGGCGCATCGTTGCCGACCAGGGCCAGATCTTCGAATTCGTTGACGGCGTTGATCTCGGTGCCCATGGAAATATTGGTCACGCGCTCCAGAATAATCTCAACGATCACCGGTACCTTGAATTCTTCGATCATTTCCTGAGCCTTGCGCAACGCCGGCTGGATCTGGCCCGGTTCGAACACACGCAGGGCCTTGCAACCCAGGCCTTCGGCGACGGCCACGTGGTCGACGCCATAACCGTTGAGTTCCGGGGCGTTGAGGTTGTCGAACGACAGCTGCACGCAGTAGTCCATCTCGAACCCGCGCTGGGCCTGACGGATCAAGCCGAGGTAGGAATTGTTCACCACCACGTGGATGTACGGCAGCTTGAACTGCGCGCCCACGGCCAATTCTTCGATCATGAACTGGAAGTCGTAGTCGCCGGACAGCGCGACGACCTTGCGGCTCGGGTCGGCCTTGACCACGCCCAGCGCCGCCGGAATGGTCCAGCCCAACGGGCCGGCCTGGCCGCAGTTGATCCAGTGGCGTGGCTTATAGACGTGCAGGAATTGTGCACCGGCAATCTGCGACAAACCGATGGTGCTGACGTAGCAGGTGTCTTTGCCGAACACCTGGTTCATCTCTTCGTACACCCGTTGCGGCTTGACCGGTACGTTGTCGAAGTGCGTCTTGCGGTGCAGGGTGGCTTTGCGCTGTTGGCAATCATGCAGCCAGGCGCTGCGGTCCTTGAGCTTGCCGGCGGCTTTCCACTCGCGGGCCACTTCAATGAACAGGGTCAGGGCCGAGCCGGCGTCGGACACGATGCCCAGGTCCGGGGTGAATACACGACCGATCTGCGTCGGCTCGATGTCGACGTGAATGAATTTACGGCCCTCGGTGTACACCTCCACCGAACCGGTGTGGCGGTTGGCCCAGCGGTTGCCGATGCCCAGCACCACGTCCGACTTGAGCATCGTCGCGTTGCCATAACGGTGGGAGGTTTGCAGGCCGACCATGCCCACCATCAACGGGTGATCGTCGGGGATCGTGCCCCAGCCCATCAGGGTCGGGATCACCGGGATGCCGGTCAGCTCGGCGAACTCCACCAACAGGTCGCTGGCGTCGGCGTTTATCACGCCGCCACCGCTGACCAACAGCGGGCGCTCAGCCTGGTCGAGCAGGGCCAGGGCTTTTTCCACCTGGATGCGCGTGGCCAGTGGCTTGGCCAGGGGCAGCGGCTGGTAGGCGTCGATGTCAAACTCGATCTCGGCCATCTGCACGTCGAACGGCAGGTCGATCAGCACCGGGCCTGGGCGGCCGGAGCGCATTTCATAGAAGGCTTTCTGGAACGCGTAAGGCACCTGGCCGGGTTCCAGGACGGTGGTTGCCCACTTGGTCACAGGCTTGACGATGCTGGTGATGTCCACGGCCTGGAAGTCTTCCTTGTGCATCCGGGCGCGGGGGGCTTGGCCGGTGATGCACAGGATCGGGATCGAGTCCGCCGAGGCGCTGTACAGGCCGGTGACCATGTCGGTGCCCGCCGGGCCCGAGGTGCCGATGCACACGCCGATATTGCCGGCCTTGGTGCGGGTGTAGCCCTCGGCCATGTGGGAGGCGCCTTCAACGTGGCGAGCAAGGACGTGATCGATGCCACCCACCTTTTGCAAGGCCGAGTACAGCGGGTTGATCGCAGCGCCTGGGATACCGAAGGCGGTGTCCACGCCCTCACGGCGCATTACCAGAACGGCGGCTTCGATTGCTCTCATTTTGCTCATGATTTTGGTGCCTCTTGCGTTTTGTAATTGTATACAAGTGGTGTCTGGTCAAAGTGTATTCACGGCGAGCTGCGCAGGTCAATCCATTTTATCGGCGGGCCTTTGCGTTCGTCGGAAGGCATTTTTACGACGTATGGAAGGTTTGTTCGAAAATATTGTATACAAAAACAAATGTCATTGTGTTCTATTTGTTTGATCGGGCATCTGATCCTTCAGACCTCCACCGCTTTTCCCATAACAAGATAAGGACGGCACCATGAGCGCTTTAACCTTGAAAATTGCCACCCAACTGGCCAGCCAGGCCCTCACCGCAGGGCGCACCATTGCGGCGGCGCCGCTGACCATCGCGGTGCTCGACAGCGGCGGGCACCTGATTACCCTGCAACGGGAAGACGGCGCCAGCCTGCTGCGCCCGCAGATCGCCATCGGCAAGGCCTGGGGCGCGATTGCCCTGGGCAAAGGCTCACGCCTGCTGGCGCTGGACGCGCAGCAACGGCCGGCGTTTATCGCCGCGTTGAACAGCCTGGGGCAGGGCAGCGTGGTGCCGGCGCCGGGTGGGGTGTTGATCCGGGATCAGGAAGGGCGGGTGCTGGGGGCGATCGGGATCAGTGGGGATACGTCGGATATTGATGAGCAGTGCGCGATTACGGCGATTGAGGGGGTGGGGTTGTTGGCGGATGCGGGGGTGTCGGCTTGATTCTTGGGCTGTCTCTTATACACATCTGACGCTGCCGACGATAGTTCAGCTGTGTAGATCTCG
>NZ_JANLGL010000246.1:0-7347 GCF_024655625.1 Pseudomonas sp. 18.1.10 | reverse complement strand
GTCAGTCAACACATCCTTGGCTGAACCACCGCATTCGCGAGCAAGCCCGCTCCCACATTTTTTATCGCATTCCACTCAAACTTCGGCGTAGGCCACTTCGTTGAAGCTCGCCACCAGCCACGTCAGCTCTTCGCGCGGCAGATGGGCCAGCGGCTGCAAATCAAACCGCGCCATGCGCCCGACAAATTCGCTGGGTTTCACCAAGCGTTCCACCACATGGTAGTGCGGCCGATCCAGGTAATCGTCGAACAACACGACCATCGGCTTCGTCGCCCGCAGGTACGCCGTGACAAAACACGCGATGCGAAAGCGCCCGTCAATAAGGATCACGTCCGGCTGCTCAAAGAACGGCTCATCCCAGACCTTCAACGGGTAAGTGTGGAATTTCTTCCAGTGCCGGGCGTTTTTCGGGCGGGCCCATTTGCCGGTTTCGCCCACGTTCACCGGGTAGATCAGTGGCCGTGAAGGCAGCGTGGCGTTGGCGATCCAGGTTTGCATGTCTGCGGCCCAATGGGCGTCGTTTTCCACCGAGATCACGGTTTTGTCCGGCAGGTTCGCCGCCAGCAGGGTCGAGCCGCCGCTGCCGTATTCGAGGATCACCGAGGCCTGGGTGTAGAGGGTTTTGACGTACGCGGCGACGTCTGCCGGGAAGGTGACCTGGGGTTCCTCCATGGGCTCGCGGGGCAATTCGAGCGGCTGTGGGTTCTGGCAGTGCTTGAGGTACCGGGCGGCCAGATCAGCGTCGATGGCCTTGAGCAGTTCACCCGCCACATCGTGGGCGGCATAGACCGTGTGCAACAGGAACGCCAGTTTCAGGCGCTGGTTATCCGACAGCCCGGCCATGCGCGTGGCATCCGGCAGAAACAGCGCGTCGGCGCACATCAGGTGCGAGGTCTGCGGTTGATGCTGCAAGTTGTTCAAGCGGTAAAAACTGAAGCCGCGCCGGGCCAGGCAGCGGCTAATCAAGCCCACATCGGCCTGCTGGTCATGGGTCGGCACAAAGTTGACCCGGGCTTGCACCAGCAACGCATCGGCGAGGCTGCGCTGGCCGTGTTCGACCACGGCGAGGCTGTCGTTGAGGTTGTCGAGCAAGAGCCAATCCACCGCGGGCAGGCCGTTGATCGCGTCCAGCTTGAGGGTCGGCAACGCCAGCTTGGCCAGCACGCTTGCACTCGCCAGCGGTGCCAGCGTGGCACTCATGCCTGGATCGAGGCAGGCATAAAGTGTGGCCGGCTGGCCGTTGCCCAGCGCGGCGTGAGGGTAGTAGTGCAACTCACCGAGCTGGGCCAGTTGCTTGGCATTGCTGATGCGGCTGGCGGGGTCGAAGGCCACCGTGGAAAACGCCGCCATTTTTTGCAGGGCCACGAACTGCGCCGACGCGATCAACGTACCGCCGTGGTCGAGGGTCACGACCTTGCCCTGGAAGGTGAAGCGGAAACCTGCGTCCTCTGGCGGCGCGGCCGGGTGTTGCAGTTCGACGGCAGCGTCGTCGCCGTCGAAACGGGCCTGCCCTTGCGCGTCCAACGTCAACGCGGCTCGCGGTGTGTTCTCGCAATAGCGCTGCCAGATGGCGCGCATGGCCGTATCGAAGTGGTGGGCAAACCGCTGGCTGTCGCACACCGGCGAGCCCATCAGTACTTCGCGCAGGTGGCTGCGGATACGCTGGAGGCTGTCGAGGTCGCTGGCCAGTTCGATCACGCGTTGCTGGTAGTGCTCCCAACTGTGCACCACCAATTCCGGCAACCCGGCGTTGACCAGGTGCGTGGCCGAGTGGCGCCCGGCGAACGTCGGGCCGGGGAACGTCACCACCGGCACCCCCATCAACAAGGCTTCACAGGTGGTGAGGCCGCCGGAATACGGCCAGGGGTCGAGGGCGATGTCGATGCGGTTGTAGGTGTCGAGCAGGCTTTTGTGGCCGACCGGGCCTTCGATCAGCACACGTTCTTCGGCAATGCCCTGGGCCGCCATAAAGCCGTGCACATGGCCGCGCAACTCGCGGTTGCCGAACGCGCCGCCCTTGAGCAACAGGCGTGAATCCGGCGTGGCGCGCATCACCTCGGCCCAGCGCGCCAGCAGCAGGTCATTGATCTTGGTCGGGTTGTTGAAGCAGCCGTAGGTGATGTAACCGTTGGCCAGTGCGGGCAATGGTTTGATATCGGGCGTGTAGGGCGGCGGGTCGTAGCAGATGTAGTCGTCGGGCAGGCGGATGAGTTTTTCGCTGTAGTAGGCGTCTTCGCCAGCGGGGGATTCGATGCGGTCGGTGAGCAGGTAGTCGATGGCGTCCAGGCCGGTGGTGTTAATCAGGCCGCCGACCCACTTCACCAGCAACGGCGCCGGCTGCAAGGCCATGGCGCCCATGCGGTTGCCGGCGTTGTGGCCGCACAGGTCGATCAGGATATCGATGCGATCCTCACGGATACGCTGGGCCAGGGCCCCGTCGTCCATGTGCTTGATCGCCAGCCACTGCTGCACCCTGGCCTGGATGCGCCGGGTCAGGTGGTCGCAGACCTGGCTGGTGCTGTAGGCGAACAGCTCGAAGCGGTGGCGCGGCAGTTTTTCCAGCACGCCGACGATCATATTGCCCACCGGGTGCTGGCGCAGGCCATCGGACACCAGGCCGATGCGCAGGCGGCGGTTGGCAGTCTTGTCGGTCTCGGGGCGTGGCGGCACGACTTTGGGGCCGAAGCGCGATTGCCATTCCTTGCACACGGCGAAGATGTAGTCGCGGCTGCGCTCGGGGTCGTAGTGCAATGACGTCAGGCGATTGGAGTACGGCAGCACGTCCTTGCGCTTGGCCAGGGCCACGGCCTTTTGATAATAGGTGTCGGCCTTGCCCAGTTGGCCGAGGTCCTTGTACAGGTTGGCCGCGTTGTTCCAGTGGCTGTAGTCGCCGGGCTCGCGTTCGATCAGCGTTTCGAACACCGCGATGGCTTCACCGTGGCGCTCCAGACGGTTGAGGATCAAGCCTTGGCGCGACAGCATGCGGCAATCCCGGGGCGCCAACTCCAGTGCCTGTTGCACATGCGCCAGCGCCAGGGCGAACTGGCCTTTCTCGAAGTACAGCGTGGCCAGCCGGTGATGGCCGATGGCGAAATCCGGGTCGATCGCCAGTGCCTTGAGCACCAGCTCCAGGGCGCGATCGGCCTGGCCGAGCTTTTGTGCCGTCTTGGCGACCAGCTCCAGGGCCTGGGGCTCGTCTGGCAGCAGGCGCAAGGCCTGCTCGAAACTGGCCAGGGCTTGCTCGGGGGCGCTGCGCAGTTGTTGGTTGCCGAGGTCTTTCCACCCTTGTGGGGTCTTGGGGCGCTGGGGTTTGGGCATGAACGGGCATTCGCCTTGTGGATAAATGGTCTGGGGCAAATGCTAGCGCGACAACCTCGTCACCAAAGCCCGGATAAACCCGCCCCAGCGGGGGGATTAGCGGGGATTGCGCGCACAAAAAAAGGGGCTCAGCGTGCGCTGGCCCCTTCTTTACCTGCGGGTACTTATTGCAGCAGCGACAGCATCTGTTGCGGCATCGAGTTGGCCTGGGCCAATACCGACGTACCGGCTTGTTGCAGGATCTGCGCGCTGGTCATGGCCGACACTTCAGTGGCGTAGTCCACGTCCTGGATGCCCGAACGCGCGGACGTCAGGTTGGTGGTGGTGGTGGAAATGTTGGTGATCGCCGAGTCGAAGCGGTTTTGCACCGCACCCAGGTCCGAACGCATGGAGTCCACGGTGTTCAGGGCGTTGTCGAGGGTGGTCAGGGTGTTGGTGGACTTCTTGCTCACCGCGTTGTCGGTGTCGATGCTGATACTCGCCGAGGTGGTGGTGCCGTCGGTGGTCAGGGTCACTTCGGCCGCGTAGGTCTTGCCGCCGACGGTCAGGAAGTAGTCGCCATCGGCGTCGGTGGACAGGGTGCCGCCAGTCACGGTGGTGCCGGACTTGTCGACGTAGCTGGTGTTGGTCGAAGTGATCGCTGTGCCCGCGGAGTCCGACAGGGTGCTGGCGGTCAGGGTGGTGTCGTAGCCGTTCACGTTGAAGCTGCTCAGGCCGAGGGTGTCGGCGTTGATTTCGCTGAGCTTGATGTCGATGGTTTCGCCATCGTTGGCGCCGACCTGGATGGTGATGGTCTGGTCTTTGGACAGCACGTCCACGCCGTTGAATGCGGTTTGCGAGGAGATACGGTCGATCTCGTCGAGGCGCTGGGTGATTTCGTCCTGGATGGATTGCAGGTCGGACTGGGAGTTGGTGCCGTTGGCCGCCTGTACCGACAGCTCACGGATGCGCTGCAAGTTGTCGTTTACCTGGTCCAGCGCGCCTTCGGTGGTCTGCGCCAGGGAGATGCCGTCGCTGGCGTTGCTGCTGGCCTGGGACAGGCCGGTGATCTGCGAGGTCATGCGGTTGGCAATCGCCTGGCCTGCGGCGTCGTCGGAAGCGCTGTTGATTTTCAGGCCGGACGACAGGCGCTCGATCGAGGTGCTCAGGCTGCTCTCCGAGGCGTTCAGGTTTTGCTGGGCGATCATGGACGTGATGTTGGTATTGATGACTGACATGGTGCAGTTCCTTTCGTGGGTGAGCCGCTGGGGACAGAGTTCGGGCCCGGCGCCGAGGACATTCCACGCCGTTGCCGTACAGACAAAGCGAACATCGGCGATCCGATCTGCCGTCTTTAGGCAGCCTTTGAAAAAATTTGCGCAGCCCCCCGATTTCGCCAGGGAAAGTGCCTGTATTAGCCGATTTGAATGCGCACCCCGCACGTTATAAAGCCTGCCTTGGCCCACAACTGGAGTGCTGCATGAACCCCTCAACCCTGATCGGCCTGCTCGCCAGCCTGCTACTGCTGGCCGTGTTGCTGGTGTTCAGCGCGCAACAACCCGGCTTGTTCGTCGACCTGCCGGCGCTGGGCATTGTGGTGGTCGGCACCTTTGCCGCGACCTTCATCAGCTACCCGCTGCGCGAAGTGCTGCGCATCTTCAGCCTGATAAAGACCGTGGTGCGCCATGAGCGCGAGTACACCCAGGAAGACATCGACGAGCTGGTGAGCCTTTCGCGGCTGTGGATCGACGGCGACCTGCGCGCCGTGGAAGACGTGCTCGACGGCGTGAAAAATCCCTTCCTGCGTTCCGGCGTGCAGTTGGTCATCGACAAGACCCCGCTGGACGACATCCTCGACCTGCTGCAATGGCGCATCGCCCGCCTGCGCGCCAAGGAGCATGCCGAGGCGCAGCTGTTTCGCGTGATGGCCAGCTACGCCCCGGCGTTCGGCATGCTCGGCACGTTGGTGGGGTTGGTGAACCTGATGTTCGTGCTCGGCGACGGCGACATGGTGACCATCGGCCGGCAAATGGCGGTGGGCCTGATGACCACGCTGTACGGCGTGCTGCTGGCCAACCTGCTGTGCAAACCCGTGGCGGTGAAGCTGGAACGCCGCACCGAACAGCGCGTGGTGGTGATGAACATGGTGCTGCAAGGCGTGGCGATGATGGCCAACAAACGCAGCCCGGGGTTGATGCGCGAGACGCTCAAGTCCTTTGTGGCGCATTACCAGAACGAACTACGCGATGAGCCTTTGCGCGCGCCGCTGCGGCTCAGTTGGAAACCGCGCACGTGAGGCCGGTGACGCGCATCCAGGCGGCTGCGATTGCCAGCGGCATGCCGCCGGTGGAGGACACGGCGGGTGAGACGTGGATGATGACCTACCTGGACATGATGACGTTGCTGCTGGTGGTGACCATGGCGATGCTGGCGTTGGCGGGCAAGGGGCATGAGCGTACGCGGCACAGTGCCGAGTTCAGTGGGCCGCCGGTGTTTTCCTTCAAGGGGTTGACCTCGGTGGAGGTGCCAGGAGCGTTGTTGTTGGTTCAGGTTGTGGAGCCGGAGCCGGTTGTGGCCGAGCCCGTGGCCGTCATTGAACCAGAGCCGCCCAAGCCCACCACGCAAGACTTGCTCAACGAACTGCCGCTGGATCAATTGGGCAACGACATTGAAGTGGTCACCAATGAAAGCAGCGTGAGCTTTCGCATCAGCAACGAAATCCTGTTCCCCTCCGGCCAATCCGACCTCAACCTCGGCGGCCTCGCCGTGTTGCACAAGCTCATCCCGGTGCTCGACAGCGTCCCCCACAAACTCATCGTCGCCGGCCACACCGACACCCAAGACATCCGCAGCGCCCGCTTCCCCTCCAACTGGGAACTCTCCAGCGCCCGTGCCGGCAGCGTGGTGCGCTACCTGCAAGCCAACGGCATCCAGCCCGGACGCCTCGCCGCCATCGGTTATGCCGACACCCGGCCGCTGGCGGATAACGCGACGGCTGAAGGCCGCGCGCGTAACCGTCGGGTGGAGTTGATCCTGGAGCGGTGACGGCCGGGGTTGTTTTTTGCGCTGAAGAACAGTGATCATCGCCCTCCCCCCGACTGTTGAGGAACCGAGACCATGGAATTGACGCTGGAAGCTGTGGCGCTTTTTGCACTGAAACTGGTGCATGAGGAGGACGGCGGCAGCCCGGTCTTGCGCGATGATCTGGTGATGGATGGGTATGAGCGGGAGGTGTTTGGGTTGTTGGTGAGGCAGGGGGATTTGGTTGGGGTTTTGGGGAAGGTGGAGGAGTGTGTGGGGCAGGCGTTGGAGGCGGTGGGTGGTTCCGACACTGTGCTGGGACGTGAACTACAAAAACTGTCCGCCGACGTGCAGCAAGCCACTACGCTAGAGGAACTGCAACTCCCCCTCGACGCACTAAAAGCCTACCTAAAAGCCATCCAATGACGCGATCCCCCTGTGGGAGCGGGCTTGCCCGCGATGGACGTCAACGATAACGCTCCGCCACTGACTCACCAAAAGGCCCTCCTGATGATCGACTTCAACAACAAAGGCTTCTTCAAACTCAAACAAAACAACGAATACGCCGAACGCGTATCGGCCCTGCTGCTGGACGGCGAAACAGTGATCGACGCGTACAAGTCCATGCGCGACGGCGTGGTCTTCACCAACAAACGCATCATCGCCGTGAACGTGCAGGGGATTACCGGCAGCAAGAAGGACTTCACGTCACTGCCGTACAAAAATATCGTCGCCTACTCGGTGGAAACGTCCGGGACGTTTGATCTGGATTCGGAGTTGGAGATTTACTTTTCTTCGTTGGGGAAAGTGAAGTTTGAATTCACCGGCAAGACTTCGATTGTGGAAATCTCCCGGTTGATTTCCAAGCATTTACTGGCCTGATCGGCGGGCAAAAAAAAAGACCTTGGCGCCCCAAGGTCTTTTTTACTGCTTACACGATCCAACGAATGTACCGGATCAAAAATGTGGGAGCGGGCTTGAACTGGCCTAATGATTTTGGACACTTCAATCGGGCGCTATGATAGCGCC
>NZ_JANLGL010000245.1:0-7382 GCF_024655625.1 Pseudomonas sp. 18.1.10 | reverse complement strand
ACAGGTGGATCAGTCAGCTCATCTGTTTCTGATACACCGCATTCGCGAGCAAGCCCGCTCCCACATTTAGATCTCATTGATAAGTAACAAACGCACGCCGAGATACCGCTGGGCAGCTTCGCGCAAATTGCTGAGCAAGCCCTCCTGGGGCAACCCCGCATGCAACGCCAACACCTGCCCCGGCCCGCCATAGTCATGCAACAGACTCAAGGTATTGAACGCCCGCTCAAACGCCCCCAAGTCGCTGCCCACCCAAATCCCCCAGCGCGATTGCGCCCACTCGGGCTGATACTTATCCACAGCCCGCACCCGCCAGCGCGTTGGGTCACCGACCCAACGCTGGCCTTGTCGATGCCAGCGCTCTAACGCCTGCTGCGCCAGCAGCGCATCGGGCGCCGCGCCGAACAGCAGCAACGTGCGCTGATTGAGCTGGGCCCACTGGCGCAACCCGGCGGCCTGGTCATGCATGCTCGAAGCTGTCCATGACGGCGGCCAGGTGCAGCAACCCTTCAAGGATTTCCCGCGCCTGCCCACGGGGCTTTTTCGGCAATAAGCCGAGCAGTTGCGCCCGCGCCTGGAACGCCCAGTCATCCGGCGCCTGGACCAGCCGCAGGGCGCTGGCGGCGAAGCCGGCGGCCAGGTAGTGGCGGGGTTCGGCGTGCAGGTGCGGGTGCAGGTCGAGCAGCCGTGTGGAGCAGCGTGCGGTGAGGTCGGCCAGTTCGTCCTGTTTCAGTTGGTGCAGCAGTTCGGCGGCCTGTTCATGCAGATCGTGCAGTTCCTCGACCAGCCAATAGCGTTGGCCCAGGTGTTGGCCGCTGTGACTGTCCTGCAAGGTGGCGAACCAGGCACGCACAGCACGGCCTTTGTGCAGCACCGGCAGATGGCTCAAGGTCAGCCGCGCGTGGCGGTTGCGGTAGCGCAATTCACGAATGCCGAAGCATTCGCTGCGCTTGGCGAGGGTGCCCAGGGGATGTCGCTGCGCTTCAAACAGCGCCCGCTGGCTGGCCTTGCCCGGCGTGATCCACGCAGCGCTCGACGGCGCTGCGGGTTCACCGAGAAAACCTTCCCAACACGCCTGCGGCTGCGCCATCAACGGCCAGACCTGCACCAACAAGGCAAAACCCTCGACCTGCGCGACCAGGCTGTCGCACAAGGCCAGCAGCGCCTTACGCTGGCCCAACAGGCTGCGCGCCAAGGCGTCGAGGTGCGGGCGGGTGGCGCTGGCGGGAGGCGCCGCAAACCGCGATGGCCGGGAAATATCCAGCGCCTGCTGCAAGAACGCCGACGCGCCGGGCAGTTGCAAATCTTCCGGCACCTGTTGGCCGGTCGATAAATAATTCAGGCGCAAACGGTGGCGCATCACGGTCTCCAGTACCGGCCCCAAGCGCGCTGCCTCGTCGCACTTGCTGATGATGCAATCGTCCAGCCGGCACCCGGCCGCCTGCGCGGCCTCACGGTAGGTGTGCACCACTTCATCCAGGGTGTCGCCGTGGCTGGCGGCGTTGAGCACCAGCATCAGGTGCACCCCGCGCAGTTGCTGGACTTGCGCGAGCAGGCGCCGGTCGCGCTGGCTCATGCCGACGGTGTCGATCAGCACCAGGCGCTTGCCGGCCAAGCGGCCGAGCAATGTATCGAGCTCAGCCTGCGGTTCCAGCGTGTGCAGTTCGACGCCGAGCAATTGCGCATAGATATTCAGTTGCTCATGGGCGCCGACCCGAAAGCTGTCGGTGGTCACCAGCGCCACGTGGCCCGGACCCTGGCGCATCACATAACGCGCCGCCAACTTCGCCGTGGTGGTGGTCTTGCCCACACCGGTGGGGCCGACCAGGGCAATCACCGTGGGCGCCTGGAACAGCTCGTCTTCATCGCCCAACAGGTGCAATTGACTGCGCAGGCGTTGCACCAGCCAGGCCTTGAGCCGTGCCGGTGTGGCATCGGGCAAGTGCGCGGGCGTGCAGCCGAGCAAGTCTTCGCTGAAACCGCCACTGAAGCCCGCTTCCAGCAGCCATTCCAGCAACGGCGGCGCGCTCGCGGTTGCTTCGCCCTGGGCCATGATCTCCACGCCGGCGTCGGTCATGCGGCTGGACAGGATCAACGCGTCTGCACCCAAGGCCGCGCGCACCTGGTTCATCGCCTCGCGGCTGTTGGCGCCGATAAAACGTTGCGCACTCACTTAGGCTTGCCTCCGATCACGTGGGTCATGCGCAGGGTGCGGTCGTCGGGGATTTCGCTGAGGGCGATCACCGTCAGTTGGCGCAAGCGCCGGCGCAGGAAGCGCGACAGCACCGGGCGCAGTTTGTTGGGCACCACCAGCACCGGTGGTTCGCTGCTGTTTTCCTGGCGCTTGAGGGTCAGGCTGGTCTGTTGCATCAGGTTGTCGGCCAGGCTCGGCTCCAGCGCGCCGCCGTTGCCCACGGCCTGCATCAGCACCTGCTCGAGGTTGAAATCCAGGCCGATGACTTTCAGCTCGGCCTGGTTGCCAAACAGCTGGTTGACGATGGAGCGGCCGAGGGCAATGCGCACGACGGCGGTCAGTTCCTGCACATCGGGCGGTTGCAGCACGCCGCCGTGTTCGGCGAGGGCGTCGAGAATGGTGCGCATGTCGCGGATCGACACGTTCTCTTCCAACAGGTTTTGCAGCACCCGTTGCAGCACCGTCAGCGTCACCAGCTTGGGCACCACTTCGTCGATCAGGCCCTTGCTGTCGGGGCCGAGCTTGTCCAACAGCTTTTGCACTTCGCCACGGCCGAGCATGTCCTTGGCGTGTTGGTGCAGCAGGTGGTTGAGGTGGGTGGCGGTCACGGTGCTTGCATCGACCACGGTGTAGCCGTAGATCTGCCCGTGCTCGCGCAGGTTGGCGTCGATCCAGATCGCCGGCAGGCCAAACGCCGGGTCCACCGCCGCCGTGCCTTCCAGGGTATGGGTGACCTTGCCCGGGTTGATCGCCAGCCACTTGCCGGGGAACACTTCGCCCCGGCCGATTTCCACGCCCTTGAGGCTGATGATGTAGGTGTTGGCGGCCAGTTCCAGTTTGTCGCGCACATGCACCACGGGCGGCAGAAAGCCCACGTCCTGGGCGAATTTCTTGCGCAGGCTCTTGATGCGGGTGATCAGTTCGCCTTGCTGGCGGGCGTCCACCAGTTGGATCAGGCGGTGGCCGACGCGCAGGCTCAGGGTGTCGACCAACTGCACGTCGTCCCACGAGGCTTCGCTGCCCTGGGAGGCGGATTTGGGCAACAGCGTTTGTGTGGGCGAGCCTTCCGGCGCCAGCGCTTCCTGTTTGGAAAACCACCAGCCCAAGCCGCCCAGCAGCCCGGTCAACAGCAGGAACACCAGGTTCGGCATGCCCGGTACCAGACCGAGCAAACCCATGACGCCGGCGGTCATCATCAGCACTTTCGGGCGGCTGAACAGCTGGCCCATCATCTGCTGCCCCACATCCTGCTCGGTGTTCACCCGCGACACGGTCACACCCGCCGCAATCGAAATCACCAGGCCGGGAATCTGCGCCACCAGGCCATCGCCGATGGTCAGCATGGTGTAGGTGTGCGCCGCATCGGCAAACGCCATGCCGTGTTGCAGGATGCCGATGGCCAGGCCGCCGATGATGCACACGGCCATGATGACCAGACCGGCCACGGCGTCACCGCGCACGAACTTGCTGGCGCCGTCCATGGAGCCGAAGAAGTCCGCTTCCTGGGCCACTTCCTTGCGCCGTTGGCGCGCTTGCGGTTCACCGATCAAACCCGCGTTGAGGTCGGCGTCGATTGCCATTTGCTTGCCGGGCATCGAGTCCAGGGTGAAGCGCGCGCCGACTTCGGCGATACGCCCGGCGCCCTTGGTGATGACCATGAAGTTGATCGTCACCAGGATCAAGAACAGCGCCAGGCCCACGGCAAAGTTGCCGCCCACGAGGAACTCGCCGAACGCCTCGATCACCTTGCCGGCCGCGTCGGGGCCGGTGTGGCCTTCCATCAGGATCACCCGCGTCGACGCCACGTTCAGCGACAGCCGCAGCAGTGTGGTGAACAACAGCACCGAGGGAAACGCCGAGAAATCCAGCGGCTTCTCGGTGAGCATGCTGACCATCAGCACCATGATCGCCAGGGCGATGTTGAAGGTAAACAACAGGTCGAGGATGAAGGTGGGCAGCGGCAGGATCATCATCGACAGGATCAGCACGATCAGCACTGGGCCGGTCATGACTTTCAGGTCGGTGGTGGCCAGCCAGGAGTCGGGGCCGAAAAATTCGGTGATGCCTTTCATGCGTTCGGTTCATCCTCAGGTGTCGGGTTGCGCGGGCCGCGCTGGTCCATGCCCGGCGGCACGCTCAGGTTCGCCGGGGTCGGCGGCAGGTCGCCGCCGTGTTCGCTGACGCGCTTGAGGCGGATCGCCCAGGCGACGACTTCGGCGACCACGGTGTACAGCTCGATGGGAATTTCACGGTCCAGGTCGACGTGGAAATACAAGGCCCGCGCCAATGGCGGCGCCTCCAGCATCGGCAGGTGATGCTCGGCGGCAATCGCGCGGATGCGCAGGGCCACGTCATCCGCGCCCTTGGCCACCACGCGCGGCGCGCCGTGCTTGTCTTTCTGGTAGGACAGCGCCACCGCGAAGTGGCTGGGGTTGGTGACGATCACGTCGGCCTTGGGCACCTTGCTCATCATCCGCCGCCGCGCGCGGGCCTGTTGCACCTGGCGGATCTTGGCCTTGATATGCGGGTCGCCGTCGGCGTTCTTGTGTTCCTGGCGTTGCTCTTCCTTGGACATGCGCAGGTTCTTGGCGTAGGTCCACAGCTGGTACGGCGTGTCCATGCCGACCACGATAATCAGCGCCGCCACGCACATCGCGCAGGCGCTGGCGGTCAGGCTCATCACCGTGGCCAGGGCTTTGGGCGCGGGCATGTTGGGCAAGGTCAGCAATTGGTCGAGATGGCTGTTGAGGAAGCCGTACGCGACGGTGCCGATCAGCGTGGCCTTGGCGACGGCCTTGGCCAACTCCACCAGCACCTGTACCGAAAACAGGCGCGCCAACCCGCTGATCGGGTTGACCCGCGAGAACTGCGGGCGCACCGCCGCCAGGGTAATCACCAGGCCGCCGAGCAAGGCCGGTGCCGCGAGCGCGGCAAAGGTCATCAAGGCAAAAAACGGCGCCAGCGCCAGCAAGGTGTTCTGGCTCAATTGCCAGAGCACCGTGAGCATGCGCGCGGTGTCGAACAGCTGCGCACGGTCAAACAGCAACGCCTGTTCCATCACCTGGCCGAGGCTGTCATACAGATGCCCGCCCATTAGCCACAGCCCGCCGATGCCGGCCAGCAGCATGACAAAGGTGTTCATTTCGCGGGAACGCGGGACTTGCCCTTCTTCGCGGGCCTTTTCGATGCGGCGCGGTGACGCCGCTTCGGTCTTGTCTTCTTTGCTGGTCTCGGCCATGGCGCCATTGTGTGCGGGCGCGGGGGCGGGTGATGACGCGAATACCGTGCACAATCCCCCGCTATTCTGTGGCGAGGGAGCTTGTTGTGGCGATCTTTATGGTGTGCCGAACTCATCCTGGGACAAGATGCGCTCCGCAACCCGACGATCCAGCACGATGATTTCAATCCGCCGATTAGCCGCGTCGAAAGGCCCGGCACCCTTGAACGGAATGCGATCAGCCATGCCCGACACCCGCAGCAGCTTGTCGGAATCCAACCCGCCCGCCACCAGTTCCTGGCGCGAAGCCTTGGCACGGTCGGCGGACAAGTCCCAGTTGTTGTAGCCCGCATCGCCCCCGGGATAAGGATGGCTGTCGGTGTGGCCGCTGATCTGGATGCGGTTGGGCAGTTCGTTGAGCACCGGGGCGAAGGTCTTGAGCAGCTTGCGCAGGTATGGCGCGACGTTGGCGCTGCCCAGTTCGAACATCGGGCGTTTGTCGGTATCCAGCAGTTGTACGCGCAGGCCTTCTGGGCTCAGTTCAATCGCGATCTGCTGCTTGAGTTCGCGCAGTTGCGGGTCGCGGTCGACGGCGGCGTCGAGGCGGTGCTTGAGGGATTCCAGGTGGCGGCGTTCTTCGCCGGACAGGCGCTGCGTGTGGCGCAGCTTTTCCCCTTCGACGCTGCGCGGGTCGGGGCCGCCGCCGGGGATCGCGCTGGCACTGTTGGCGCTGCGCTCGCCTTTGCTGATCGCCACCAGCAGTGGCGTGCTGAAGTACTCGGCGATGGCTTCCTTGTCGTTTTTGCTCGCGTTGGACAGCACCCACAGCACCAGGAACAGCGCCATCAGCGCGGTCATGAAGTCGGCGAAGGCGATTTTCCAGGCGCCGCCGTGGTGGCCGTGTTTCGCGGCTTTTTTGCGGCGGATGATGATCGGGCGCTCGCTCATGCGCCGCCGCCGCTGCGCACGTAGGTTTCCAGTTCCAGGGCGCCGGGGCGTTCGCTGCTGTGCAAGGCCTTGCGGCCGAATTCCACGGCCAGTTGCGGCGGCATGCCTTGCACGCTGGCCAGCAGGGTCACGCGGATGCATTGCAGCATCTTCACCGACTCGGCGGCCTGGCGCTCGATGCGGCAGGCCAGGGGCGCGACCAAACCGTAGGCCAGGTAAATCCCGAGAAAGGTGCCGACCAGCGCGTGGGCGATCATCTGGCCCATCAAGTCCGGGCCGACGTTGACCGCACTCAACGCCTTGACCACGCCCATGACCGCGGCAACGATGCCAAACGCCGGCAGGGCGTCGCTGACTTTATAGAGCGCGTCGGAGGGCAGGCTGGCTTCGTGTTCGAACGCCTCGATCTCGTGCAGCATCAACTCATCAAGTTCGTGGGCCTGCATCGCGCTGCTCACCAGCAGGCGCAGGTAGTCGGTGAGGAACAGGATGACCAAGGGGTCGCTGACCAGCCGTGTGTAGGGCGCAAACACAGGGCTTTGCGCCGGGTCTTCGATGTCCCGCTCCAGGGACAGCATGCCCTCGCGGCGCGCCTTGCTGAGCAGGCCGTACATCATCGCCATCAGCTCCAGGTACAAGCGTTTGTCGTAGCGGGTGCTGCGTTTGAAGCGCGAGATGGCGCCGAACGTGGCGCGGATCGCCTTGCCATTGTTGGCCGCAATAAACGCCCCGACGCCGGCACCGCCGATCATCAACAGCTCCATCGGCTGGTACAGCGGGCCGAGGCTGCCACCGGACAGGACGAAGCCACCGAACACCGACAGCAGTACAGCGATAAGCCCGGATACGATGAGCACGTGGTCGTTTCCTTATATTCAAGCAATGGGTGACTGGCTGAATATCGGCAACGGGGATGGGTGAATTGAGGTTTTTTGGAACGAGAAATTTGAAGGTGTCGCAGATCAAATGTGGGAGCGGGCTTGCTCGCGAATGCGGTGGCTCAGTTGGAACATCTTTGACTGA
>NZ_JANLGL010000244.1:0-7481 GCF_024655625.1 Pseudomonas sp. 18.1.10 | reverse complement strand
GGGTCAGCTTGCATATGTATTGGCTGAAACACCGCATTCGCGAGCAAGCCCGCTCCCACAGGGGATACCGTTTCAAACCAATTGATGTATTGAACTGGCAGGCATAAAAAAACCGGATCTCAGGATCCGGTTTTTTCGTGTAGCAACAGAAATTACTTCTGCTTCACGCCTTCCAGCGAGATGTCCAGGTCAACGGTCTGCGAAGAAGGACCTGGGCCCTTGATGCCGAAGTCGTTCAGGTTGACCGTGGTCTTGGCGTTGAAGCCAGCACGCTCGCCGCCCCACGGGTCCTTGCCTTCGCCGTTGAACGTGGCCTTGAAGGTCACAGGCTTGGTCACGCCGTGGAAGGTCAGGTCGCCGGTTACGTCAGCCGTGTCTTTACCGGTCGGTTTAACCGCGGTGGAGACAAACTTGGCATCGGCAAACTTGGCCACGTCCAGGAAGTCTTTGCTGGCGATGTGCTTGTCACGCTCGGCGTGGTTGGACCACAGGCTGGCGGTTTTCACATCGACGGCGATCTTGCTGGCTTCAGGCTTGGCGGCATCCCAGCTGAAAGTACCATCCCAGTCCTTGAAAGTGCCGTGGATGTAGCTGTAGCCCAGGTGGCTGATTTTCCAATCGATGAAGGCGTGTTGGCCTTCCTTGTCGATCTTGTAGTCAGCAGCCATCGCCGAACCTGCGGACAACAGCGCAGAACCCAGTGCCAGAGCGGCGAGAGTCTTTTTCAACATGCTTTCTATTCCTTGTGAGTCGAGGTTGAACATCAGGCTTTGCGCCCCAGCATTCGCGTCAGGGTCACATCACGATCAATGAAGTGGTGTTTCAGTGCGGCCACGCCGTGCAAACCGGCGAAGACCACCAATACCCAGGCGAGGTACAGGTGCACCACGCCAGCGGTATCTGCCTGGTCCGGTAGCCCGGAAACCACGGCAGGAATCTCAAACAGGCCAAACACCGGGATACCGACACCGTCTGCGGTGGAAATCAGGTAACCGGCGATCATCACGGCAAACAGCCCGAGATACAGGAACCCATGACCAAACGCGGCACCCAGGCGGGTCATGCGGCTGTAGCTCGCCAGCGGTGGCGGTGGCGGGCTGACCAGGCGCCAGACGATGCGCACCAGCATGATGGCGAACAGCGTGATGCCAATGCTCTTGTGCAGGTCCGGTGCGTCTTTGCGCCAGGCGCTGTAGTAGTCGAGGCCGACCATCCACAAACCCAGCGCGAACAAACCAAACACCATCAGGGCCACGCCCCAGTGCAAAACCATGCTGACCCAGCCGTAGCGGGCCGGTGAATTGCGTAACTGCATGTACTTAATCCCGTAAGAGCTGCGCCCAAGACTAGCGCGTTACCTATCGAATTAAAGCGGAAAATTTCGCTTTGAAATATCGAGAAATGCGATCTTGAGGGTATGAAGCCTAAATTAACCTTGGATTAAGGACTATCCCGAAGAAACGTGACAGACCGTCCTGCGTTTACTGCCAATTCATCCGTAATGGGTTGTGACACAGCCGCCCATTGCATAGGCTTGCGCGATTGTGGCTTCGAGGAGACGAACGATGGGCTTGAATAACCAGTGGATGCAACGCGACCTCGCGGTGCTGTGGCATCCCTGCACCCAGATGAAAGACCACCAGCAACTGCCGCTGATCCCGATCAAACGGGGCGAAGGCGTGTGGCTGGAAGACTTCGAAGGCAAGCGTTACCTCGACGCCGTCAGTTCCTGGTGGGTCAACGTCTTCGGCCATGCCAACCCGCGCATCAACCAGCGCATCAAGGATCAGGTCGATCAGCTGGAACACGTGATCCTCGCCGGTTTCAGCCACCAGCCGGTGATCGAGCTGTCGGAGCGCCTGGTCAAGATGACACCCGAGGGCCTGACCCGCTGCTTCTACGCCGACAACGGCTCGTCGTGCATCGAAGTCGCGCTGAAAATGAGCTTTCACTATTGGCTCAACCGTGGCCAGCCAGACAAAAAGCGCTTCGTCACCCTGACCAACAGCTACCACGGCGAAACCATCGCCGCGATGTCGGTGGGCGACGTGCCGCTGTTTACCGAGACCTACAAGGCGCTGCTGCTCGACACCATCAAGGTGCCAAGCCCCGATTGCTACCTGCGCCCCGAAGGCGTGAGCTGGGAAGACCACTCGCGCACGATGGCCCAGGTGATGGAGCAGACCCTGGCCGAGCACCACGCCACCGTCGCCGCGGTTATCATCGAACCGCTGATCCAGGGCGCCGGCGGCATGCGCATGTACCACCCGGTGTACCTCAAGCTGCTGCGCGAAGCCTGCGACCGCTACGGCGTGCACCTGATCCACGACGAAATCGCCGTGGGCTTCGGCCGCACCGGCAGCATGTTCGCCTGTGAACAGGCCGGCATCCGCCCGGATTTCCTGTGCCTGTCCAAGGCCCTCACCGGCGGCTACCTGCCGCTGGCGGCCGTGGTCACCACCGATGACGTGTACGACGCGTTCTACGACGACTACCCGACCCTGCGCGCCTTCCTGCATTCCCACAGCTACACCGGCAACCCGCTGGCGTGCGCGGCGGCGTTGGCGACGCTGGATATCTTCGAAGAAGACAACGTCATCGAAAACAACAAGGCCCTGGCCCAGCGCATGGCCAGCGCCACCGCGCACCTGGTGGACCACCCGCACGTTTCGGAAGTGCGCCAGACCGGCATGGTGCTGGCCATCGAGATGGTCCAGGACAAAGCCACCAAGGCCGCCTACCCGTGGCAGGAACGCCGTGGCTTGAAAGTGTTCGAGCACGCCCTGGAACGCGGCGCGCTGCTGCGGCCGTTGGGCAGCGTGGTGTACTTCCTGCCGCCGTATGTGATTACGCCGGAGCAGATCGACTTCCTGGCCGAGGTGGCCAGTGAAGGGATTGATATCGCCACCAACAGCAGCGTGAGTGTTGCGGTGCCGAAGGACTTTCATCCGGGCTTTCGTGATCCGGGCTGATCTAGTTCGCGCGATTGATTGGGTGCCGGGCAGGCCGCCATCGCGGGCAAGCCCGGCTCCCACAGGTTTTGTATTTTTTCAGAGAACAGAAATGAGACTGTCCCGTTTTTTCACCGACACCCCGCTGAGCCTCGGTGACGTTGAGCTGCCCGAAGCCCAGGCGCACTACATCAGCCGCGTACTGCGCATGGTCGAAGGCGACGCCGTGCAACTGTTCGACGGTTCCGGCCAGGAGTTCCTCGGCAGCCTGCTGGAAGTCGGCAAAAAGCGCGTCACCGTGCAACTCACCGAACGCTTCAACGGCCAGACCGAATCCCCGCTGCACATCCACCTCGGCCAGGGCCTGTCCCGTGGTGAGCGGATGGATTGGGCGATTCAAAAGGCCACCGAGTTGGGCGTCAACGCCATCACGCCGATTTTCAGCGAGCGCTGCGAAGTACGCCTCAAGGACGAACGCGCCGACAAACGCCTGCTGCACTGGCGCCAGGTGGCGATCAGCGCCTGCGAGCAATGCGGGCGTTCGACGGTACCGGTGATTCACCCGCCGCTGCTGCTGGCGGATTGGTTGAAGCAGACCGAGGCGGATTTGAAGCTGGTGCTGCACCCGGTGGCCGAGCCGATGGTCAGCCATGCCAAGCCATCGAGCCTGGCGTTTTTGATCGGGCCCGAGGGTGGCTTGACGGACAATGAAGTGGAGGTCGCACAGGCTGCCGGCTACCACGCCGCGCGCCTTGGGCCGCGGGTGTTGCGGACCGAGACGGCGCCGGTGGTGGCTCTCAGTGTGGCCCAACAACTCTGGGGCGACTTCTAACGTCCCTGTGCAAACCCAATTACAACTGTGGGAGCTGGCTTGCCTGCTCCCACATTTGGATTGGATTACCAAATCACTTCATCACTCCACCGGATCGCTGACCGGCTTGGCAATGATCGCCTTCAATTCACTGGTCATCGGAAACTCCAGGTTCAAGCCTTTCGGCGGAATCGGCTGTTCAAACCAGCGCTGGTAAATCCCATTGATCTCGCCGCTCCGATACAAATCACCCAGCGTCTCGTTGACCACCGCGAGAAACTGCGGGTCATCCTTGCGCACCATGCAGCTGTAGATTTCCCGGGACTGCTCCTCGCCCACCACCACCCAGTTGTGCGGGTCGCGGGCCTTGGCGCGCTCGCCATAGAGCAACGCGTCATCCATGTAGAACGCCGCCGCGCGGCCGGTCTCCAGCATCTTGAACGCTTCACCGTGGTCCTTGGCGCTGATAACGAACATATTGGCTTTGTGCTCGGCGTTGTAGCTCTTGAGAAACCGCTCGTTGGTGGTGCCGGCCGTGGTGACCACGTTCTTGCCCGCCAGGTCGGCAAAGCCTTTGATGCCGCTGTCCTTGGCGGTGAGCAACTGACCCTTCACGTAGATAAACCCGTAGGAAAACGCCACCTGCTTCTGCCGCTCGGCGGTTACCCCGGTGGAGCCGCATTCCAGGTCCACCGTGCCGTTTTGCACCAGCGGGATGCGGGTTTGCGAGGTCACCAGGTTGTACTTCACCTTCAGGTCGGCCACCCCGGTTTTCTGCTGGATACGCTCGACAATCTTGTTTGCCAGCTCCACTGAATACCCCATGGGTTTGCCGCTGTGATCGCCTACGTAGGAAAACGGCACCGACGCATCGCGATAACCCAGGGTGATGGACTTGGCGCTGGCGATCTTGGCCAACGCGCCGTCCAGCGGTGCCTGATTCGCCTGGGCCTGTGCGCCCAACAAAAGCCCCAGGGTGCAGCCGGTCAACAGGATCTTTTTCATTGTTATTCTCCGTTGGTCTTTGAGTTAATTACGTACAGCGATCACGCTGATTTCCACCAGCACACTCGGGCGCGCCAGTTCGGCTTGCAGGGTGGTGCGCGTCGGCGCCATGCCGGGCGACAGCCACGCGGACCACACGTCGTTCATCGGCGCAAAACCACTGCCGATGTCTTTCAAGTAAATCGTCGCATTGAGCAGGTGGTCCTTGTCGCTGCCCGCCTGGGCCAACAGCGCGTCGATCTTGGCCAACACTTCGCGGGTTTGCGTGGCCACGTCCAGGCCGTCACCCGGAACCTGGCCCGAGAGGAATACCAGGTCCTTGAAGGTGACGGCGCCGGACAGTCGCTCGTTGCTGCTGATTCGGTTGATGGTCATGGCTGCATCCTTAAGCGGCGCGGGGCGCCAGGCCCTGCATATCGATGGAAGGGACGTGTTGGCCGATCAGTTCGGCGAGCAGTTGCCCACTGCCGCAGGCCAGGGTAAAACCCAGCGCACCGTGGCCGAGGTTCAGCCACAGGTTGCGGTACTGGCTGGCGCCAATCAGCGGCACGCCGGTGGGGGTGGCCGGGCGCATGCCGGCCCACTCCACGGCATGGGCGTAGTCGCCGGCCAGAGGGAAAGTCTCAACGGCCTGGCGTTTCATCAGCGCCAGGCGCTTGGGTTCAAGGCTGGCATCAAAGCCGACGATATCCACCATGGCCGCCACCCGCAATTGCTCGCCGATGCGTGCGTAGACGATCTTGCGGTCATAGTCGGTGATGCTCACATGCGGCGCCCGGTGCTGCGCGCCAATCGGCACGCTGAGGCTGTAGCCCTTCAACGGATACAGCGGCAACGACACGCCCAAGTCGGCGCTGCGATACCCGGCGGCCAGCACCAATTGCTCGACCGGCATCACCTCATCGCCCAGCTCGATGGCCTGCACCACGCCATCCGCATGACGCAGCCCGCTGACCTTGCGCCCCAGCAAAAACCGGCAACGCCCGGACGCTTCCAGCCGCGCCGCCAAGCGCTGGCAGAAGGCATGACAATCGGCGACCTCTTCGTTCGGCGTGTAGATCCCGCCGACAAAACCACGCCCCGCCAACGCCGGCTCCAGACGCTCACAATCGGCGCTCGACAGCACTTGCTGTTGTAGGATATCGGCGACCTTGCTGCGGGCATGTTCAAAGGAATTGGCGTTACGAAAGGTCACCAGCTTGCCGTTGCGCCGCCAGTCGAAACCGTCCAGGCGATCATCCTCGCGCCATTGCTGCAATGTGGCCTGGCTCAGGGAAGCCAGACGCAGCAAGTGCGCGGCATTGCGCTGGTTGACCGAGCCCCGGCAGGCGCCGAGAAACGCGGCCATCCAGCGCCATTGCTGCGGGTCGAGGCGCGGGCGCAGCTTCAGTGGTGAGTCACCGCGCAGCAACCAGCCGATGGCTTGCAGTGGCACGCCGGCATCGGCCAGCGGCGCGACGTAGCGGTAGGACAATTGCCCGCCGTTGGCAAAGCTGGTCTCGCTGCCCAGGCTGTCGCGCGCGTCGATCACCGTCACCTCATGGCCGGCACGCACCAGCGCATAAGCGCTCGCCAAGCCGATAACCCCGCCGCCGATGATGCAAACCTGCCTGCCCATCCCCGCCACCCATCGTTGAATTAAGAGGGCTCAAGACTAGGGGCAGGTGACAGGCCACCGACAATGAATAAAGATGGGCCACCTATAAACAAAGGTTATGGACTTGCCATGCGCCTGCGTCATATCGAAATCTTCCAGGCCATCCGCCAGACCGGCTCCGTCAGCGCCGCCGCACAGTTGCTGCACGTGTCGCAACCGGCGGTGACCAAGGTGTTGCAGCACGCCGAGTTGCAGCTGGGTTTCCCACTGTTCCTGCGGGTGCGCGGCAAATTGCAGCCCACCCCGGAAGCCCTGGCGCTGGAACGTGAAGTCGAGAAAGTCACCGAAAGCCTGCAAGGCGTGCGGCGCCTGGCCAAGAGCCTGCGTCGCGCACCGGGCCAGAGTGTGCGCATCGGCGCCATCCCGGCGCTGGCGTTGTCGCTGCTGCCACCGGCGATCCTGGAGTGGAAACGCGACTACCCGGACATGGCCTGCGAGCTGTCCAGCGACCATAGCCGCGAGCTGGTGCAAAAGCTGCTGATGCGCGAGATCGACCTGGCACTGACCCTCAACTTCTCCGGCCATCCGGGGTTGACCACGCAAGTGCTGGCCAATGGCGTGCTGGTGGCGTTGGCGTCCAAAGGCTATTGGACCGACGCCGAACTGAGCGCGCCGTTGCCGTTGGCGGATCTGGCGGGTACGCCGTTGATCGGCCTGTCCAGCGCCGACCCGCTGGCGGCCAAACTCGACAGCTACCTGGAAAACGTCGACCCACCGCCACGGGTGACGATCTCGGTGCAGACCTATTCCCTGGCCCGCGCCATGGTGGAATCCGGCGCCGGGCTCACGGTGATCGACCCGTTCACCGCCCTCGGTGCCTCGACCGCCACTACCTGTATCCGCACGCTGACACCGCCGCTGCCGATCACTCTGTATGCACTGACCCGCGCGGATGAGCCGCCGCCGCATATGTTGGCGAAGTTGTTGGGGATTTTTGGGCTGCGTGCTCAAGAGCTGTTGCAACGCCTCTAAACACACCATTCTCAAGCCCAATGAAGAACCAATGTGGGAGCGGGCTTGTGTGGGAGCGGGCTTGCTCGCGAATGCGGTGGATCAG
>NZ_JANLGL010000243.1:0-7601 GCF_024655625.1 Pseudomonas sp. 18.1.10 | reverse complement strand
GATCCACCGCATTCGCGAGCAAGCCCGCTCCCACACAAGCCCGCTCCCACATTTTGAACTGTGTTGTGTCAGGCCGGTACGAGGAAGGCGGCTTCCAGCAGCTGTTGGGTGTAGGGGTGTTGCGGGGCAGCAAAGATCGCTTTCGCATCCCCTTGCTCCACCACCTGGCCTTGCTTCACCACCATCAACTGATGACTCAGCGCCTTCACCACCGCCAGGTCATGGCTGATAAACAGGTAGGTCAGGTTGTACTTGGCCTGCAAGCTGCGCAGCAATTCCACCACCTGGCGTTGCACCGTGCGGTCCAGCGCCGAGGTGGGTTCGTCCAGCAGGATCAAGCGTGGCTTGAGCACCAGGGCGCGGGCGATGGCGATGCGTTGGCGCTGGCCGCCGGAGAACTCGTGGGGGTAGCGATGGCGCGACTCCGGGTCCAGGCCGACTTCCTTGAGCGCCGCGATAATCGCCGCTTCCTGCTCCACCGGCGTGCCCATCTTGTGAATGCGCAGGCCCTCGCCGACGATCTCGCTGACGCACATGCGCGGGCTCAGGCTGCCAAACGGGTCCTGGAACACCACCTGCATTTCCCGACGCAGCGGGCGCACCTGTTGCTGGGTGAGTTGGTCCAGCTGCTGGCCTTCAAAGCGAATGCCGCCCTGGCTGCCGATCAGCCGCAGGATCGCCAGGCCCAGGGTGGATTTGCCCGAGCCACTCTCGCCGACAATCCCCAGGGTTTGCCCCTGGGGCAGGCTGAAGTTGATGCCGTCCACCGCCTTGACGTAGTCCACGGTGCTGCGCAGGAAGCCTTTCTTGATCGGGAACCAGACCTTCAAGTCATCGACTTCCAGCAACGGTGGACCCACCACGTTAGTGGCCGGGCCACCGCTGGGTTCTGCCGCCAGCAGCTCCTGGGTGTAAGGATGCCGGGGCGACTGGAACAGCGTTTCGCATTCCGCCTGCTCAACGATGCAGCCTTTCTGCATCACGCACACGCGGTGGGCAATGCGCCGCACCAGGTTCAGGTCATGGCTAATCAGCAACAAGGCCATGCCCAGGCGCGCCTGCAGTTCCTTGAGCAGCTCGAGGATCTTCAACTGCACGGTGACGTCGAGGGCGGTGGTCGGCTCATCCGCAATCAACAATTCCGGCTCATTGGCCAACGCCATGGCGATCATCACCCGCTGGCGCTGGCCGCCGGACAATTCATGGGGCAACGCCTTGAGGCGCTTGTGGGGTTCAGGAATGCCCACCAGATCGAGCAATTCCAGGGTGCGTTGGGTGGCGGCCTTGCCTTGCAAGCCCTTGTGCAGGTCGAGCACTTCGTTGATTTGCTTCTCGATGGAGTGCAGCGGGTTCAACGAGGTCATCGGCTCCTGGAAGATCATCGCAATGCGGTTGCCGCGAATATGGCGCAGGGATTTTTCTTTCAGGGTCAGCAGGTCTTGCCCGGCGTATTCGATGGTGCCGGACGGGTGTCGCGCCAACGGGTAAGGCAGCAGGCGCAGGATCGAGTGGGCGGTGACCGACTTGCCCGAGCCGCTTTCGCCCACCAGCGCGATGGTTTCGCCGCGCTTGATGTCGAAGCTGACGTTGTTCACCACGCGGTGGGAGTGTTCGCCGGTGACAAACTCGACGCTGAGGTCGCGGATTTCGATCAGATTGTCCTGATTCATCTCATTTCCTCGGGTCGAAGGCATCGCGAGCGGACTCGCCGATAAACACCAGCAGGCTCAACATGATCGCCAGCACGGCAAACGCACTCATGCCCAGCCACGGCGCTTGCAGGTTGGATTTGCCCTGGGCCACCAGCTCGCCCAGGGACGGCGAACCGGCCGGCAGGCCGAAGCCAAGGAAGTCCAGGGCGGTGAGGGTGCCGATGGCGCCGGTGAGGATGAAGGGCATGAAGGTCATGGTCGAGACCATCGCGTTGGGCAGGATATGGCGGAACATGATCGCGCCGTTCTGCATGCCCAGCGCCCGCGCCGCACGCACGTATTCGAGGTTGCGCCCACGCAGGAACTCGGCTCGCACCACGTCCACCAGGCTCATCCACGAGAACAGCAGCATGATCCCCAGCAGCCACCAGAAGTTGGGCTGCACGAAGCTGGCAAGGATGATTAACAGATACAACACCGGCAAGCCGGACCAGATCTCCAGGAAGCGCTGCCCGGCCAGGTCGACCCAGCCGCCGTAAAAGCCCTGCAAGGCCCCGGCGATCACGCCGATGATCGAGCTGAGCACGGTGAGCGTGAGGGCAAACAGCACTGACACCCGGAAGCCGTAGATCACCCGCGCGAGCACGTCGCGGCCCTGGTCATCGGTGCCCAGCAGGTTGACGCTGGACGGCGGCGCGGGGGCCGGCACTTTCAGGTCGTAGTTGATGCTCTGGTAGCTGAACGGGATCGGCGCCCATAAGGTCCAGGCGTCCTTGGCCTTGAGCAGCTCCTGGATATACGGGCTCTTGTAGTTGGCCTCCAGGGGGAACTCGCCGCCAAAGGTGGTTTCCGGGTAGCGCTTGAGCGCGGGGAAATACCAGTCGCCGTCGAAGTGCACGGCCAGTGGCTTGTCATTGGCGATCAACTCCGCGCCCAGGCTGAGCCCGAACAGGATCAGGAACAGCCACAGCGACCACCAGCCACGCTTGTTGGCCTTGAACCGTTCGAACCGGCGGCGATTGAGGGGGGATAGATTCATCTCAATGCTCCCGGCTGGCGAAGTCGATGCGTGGATCGACCAGGGTGTAGGTGAGGTCGCCGATCAGTTTCACGATCAGTCCCAGCAGGGTGAAGATAAACAGCGTGCCGAACACCACCGGGTAGTCGCGGTTGATCGCCGCTTCAAAGCTCATCAGGCCGAGGCCGTCGAGGGAGAAGATCACTTCCACCAGCAGCGAGCCGGTGAAGAAGATGCCGATAAAGGCCGACGGGAAACCGGCGATCACCAGCAGCATGGCGTTGCGGAACACATGGCCGTAGAGCACGCGGTGGTTGGTCAGGCCCTTGGCCTTGGCGGTGACCACGTATTGCTTGTTGATCTCGTCGAGAAAGCTGTTCTTGGTCAGCAGGGTCATGGTGGCGAAGTTGCCGATCACCAACGCGGTGATCGGCAGCGCCAGGTGCCAGAAGTAATCGAGGATCTTGCCGCCCCAGCTCAGTTCGTCGAAGTTGTTGGAGGTGAGCCCGCGCAACGGGAACCAGTCGAAGTAACTGCCGCCGGCAAACACCACGATCAGCAGGATGGCGAACAGGAACGCCGGGATCGCATAACCGACGATGATTGCCGAGCTGGTCCACACGTCGAAGTGGCTGCCATGGCGTGTGGCCTTGGCGATCCCCAAGGGGATCGACACCAGGTACATGATGAGCGTGCTCCACAACCCGAGGGAGATGGACACCGGCATCTTTTCCTTGATTAGGTCGATGACCTTGGCGTCACGGAAGAAGCTGTCGCCAAAATCCAGGCGGGCGTAGTTCTTGACCATGATCCACAAGCGTTCCGGCGCCGACTTGTCGAAGCCGTACATCTTCTCGATTTCCTTTATCAGCGCCGGGTCCAGGCCCTGGGCGCCACGGTAGCTGGAACCGGCCACCGCGACCTCGGCACCGCCGCCGGCGATGCGGCTGGTGGCGCCGTCAAAGCCTTCGAGCTTGGCGATCATCTGCTCCACCGGGCCGCCTGGCGCGGCCTGGATGATGATGAAGTTAATCAGCAGAATCCCGAACAGCGTGGGGATAATCAGCAACAGGCGGCGAAAGATATAGGCCAGCATTTAATCGCCTCCGCTCGCCGGGTCGGCGCTCGTCTGGGGGGGAACCGGCGGTTGCACATTGGGCTTGCTCCACCAGGTGGAGATGCCGACGTCGTACAGCGGCGAAACCTTTGGATGACCGAGGTTGTTCCAATAGGCCACGCGGAAGGTCTTGATGTGCCAGTTGGGGATCACGTAGTAGCCAAACTGCAGCACGCGGTCCAGGGCCTTGGCGTGGGCGATCAGGCTGACGCGGGTGTCGGAATCGATCAGTTGCTCCACCAGTTGATCGACGGCCGGGTCTTTGAGGCCCATGTAGTTGCGGCTGCCGGGCTTGTCGGCGCTGGTGGACTTCCAGAACTCGCGCTGTTCGTTACCCGGCGACGACGATTGCGGGAAGCTGCCCACCACCATGTCGAAATCCCGCGAGCGCAGGCGGTTGATGAACTGGGACACATCGACCCGGCGAATTACCAGGTCTATCCCCAAGTCGGCGAGGTTGCGCTTGAACGGCAGCAGGATGCGTTCGAATTCGGTCTGGGCCAGCAGGAACTCGATGGTCACCGGTTTGCCGGTGGTATCGACCATCTTGTCGTCGACGATCTTCCAGCCGGCTTCCTGCAACAACTGGTATGCCTCGCGCTGCTGGGCGCGGATCATGCCGCTGCCGTCGGTCTTGGCCGGGGCGAAGGCTTCCGTGAAGACTTGCGGCGGGATCTTGTCACGCAGCGGTTCGAGGATCGCCAGCTCGTCCGGGCCGGGCAGGCCGGTGGCGGCCATGTCGGAGTTTTCGAAGTAGCTGCGGGTGCGGGTGTAGGCGCCGTTGAACAGTTGCTTGTTGCTCCATTCGAAATCCAGCAACAGGCTGATGGCCTTGCGCACACGCACGTCTTCGAACATCGGCTTGCGCACATTGAACACAAAGCCCTGCATCCCCGTGGGGTTGCCGTTCGGGATCTCCTCCTTGACCAGGCGACCTTCGGCCACTGCCGGCACGTTATAGGCATTGGCCCAATTCTTCGCGCTGAACTCGGCCCAGTAGTCGAACTGGCCGGCCTTGAGCGCCTCCAGCGCCACGGTGGCGTCACGGTAGTAGTCGGTGATGCGCTGGTCGAAGTTGTACAAGCCCTTGTTGATCGGCAGGTCCTTGCCCCAATAGTCCTTGACCCGCTCGTACCGCACCGAACGCCCGGCCTTGACCTCGGCCACCTGGTAAGGGCCGCTGCCCAGCGGAAACTCCAGGTTGCCCTTGTTGAAGTCGCGGGTGGCCCACCAGTGTTTCGGCAATACCGGCAATTGGCCGAGGATCAGCGGCAATTCACGGTTGTTGGTGCGCTTGAACTTGAACAGCACGCGCAGCGGGTCTTCGGCGATCACCTCGTCCACATCGGCGTAGTAGGTGCGATAGAGCGGGGTGCCGTCCTTTATCAGGGTCTCGAAGCTGAACACCACGTCGTCGGCGCGCATCGGGTGGCCGTCGTGGAAGCGCGCTTCGGGGCGCAGGTAGAAGCGCACCCAGCTGTTGTCCGGGGCCTTTTCGATCTTGCCGGCCACCAGGCCGTATTCGGTGAAGGGTTCGTCGAGGCTTTGGGTGGCGAGGGTGTCGTAGATCAGGCCGATGTTGTCGGCGGGCACGCCTTTGCTGATAAACGGGTTGAAACTGTCAAAGCCGGTCAGGCTGGACTCGCGGAAGGTGCCGCCCTTGGGCGCGTCGGGGTTGACGTAGTCGGTGTGCTTGAAATTGGCGGGGTATTTGGGCGGTTCGTTGTACAGCGTCAGCGCATGTTGCGGGGCGGCGTGGGCCAGGTTGCACAGCAACAGGCTGGCGATCAATGCGTTGCGCACATACGTCATTGGGCTTTCTCCGAAGCTTTCAGCCACCATGCGCTCAGGCCCAGGCTATAGGGCGGCGTAGTGACAAAGGCGAACCGGTTGCGGTACGCCAAGCGATGATAGTTGAGGTACCAGTTGGGAATGCTGTAGTGCTGCCACAGCAGCACCCGGTCGAGGGCGCGGCCGGCGGCCAGTTGGGCGTCGCGGGTCTGCGCCGCGAGCAGCTGTTCCAGCAGGCGGTCGACAATCGGGTTGGCGATGCCGGCGTAGTTCTTGCTGCCCTTGATCGCGGCCTGGCTGGAGTGGAAGTACTGCCACTGCTCAAGGCCGGGGCTCAGGGTCTGGTTGAGGGTAATCAGGATCATGTCGTAGTCGAATTGATCCAGGCGCTGCTTGTACTGGGCGCGGTCAACCGTGCGCAGGCGTGCGTCGATGCCGATACTTATCAGGTTTTCGACATAGGGCTGCAGGATGCGCTCCAGGTTCGGGTTGACCAGCAGGATTTCGAAGCGCAGCGGTTGCCCGTCACTGTTGAGCAGGCGCTGGCCCGACAGCTTCCAGCCGGCCTCGCCGAGCAGGGCCAGGGCGCGGCGCATCGTGTCGCGCGGGATGCCACGGCCGTCGGTCTGCGGCAGGCTGAAGGGCTGGGTGAACAGGTTCACTGGCAACTGGTCGCGGTACGGCGAGAGCAGCAGCCATTCATGACCCAGCGGCACGCCGGTCGCCGAGAATTCGCTGTTGGGGTAGTAGCTCAGGGTGCGTTTATAGGCGCTGCTGAACAGGGTGCGGTTGGTCCATTCAAAATCGAACATCAGCCCCAAGGCTTCGCGCACCTCTGTCTGGCTGAACGTTGGCCGGCGCGTGTTCATGAACAGGCCCTGGCTTTGCGTCGGGATCTGGTGGGCGATTTGCGCCTTGATTACATCGCCACGGTTGACCGCCGGGAAGTTGTAGCCGGTCGCCCAGTTCTTTGCCTGGTGTTCGATATAGATGTCGAATTCGTCGGCCTTGAAGGCTTCGAAGGCCACGTCGCTGTCGCGGTAGAACTCCACTTCGACCTTGTCGTAGTTATAGAAACCCTGGTTGACCGGCAGGTCCTTGCCCCAATAATCCTTGACCCGTTCGAATACCAGTTGCCGGCCTGGGGTGACCTTGGTCACACGGTATGGCCCACTGCCCAGTGGCGGTTCGAAGGTGGTGGCCTTGAAGTCGCGGTCTTTCCAGTAGTGCTGGGGCAGCACCGGCAACTCGCCCAGGCGCAGGATCAGCAACGGGTTGCCGGCACGCTTGAACACAAAGCGGATACGGTGCCGGTTGAGCACATCGACCCGCGCCACTTCTTGCAGGTTGGTGCGGTACTGCGGGTGGCCTTCGGTCAGTAGGGTGCGATAGGAGAATGCCACGTCATAGGCGGTGATCTGCTTGCCATCATGGAAGCGCGCTTCCGGGCGCAGGTTGAACACCACCCAGCTGCGGTCCTCGCTGTACTCCACCGACTGCGCGATCAGGCCATAGCTGGACGTGGGTTCATCCCCCGATGGTGCGTACTGGCCAGTACCGACCATCAACGGCTCGTTCAGCTCATTGACGCCGTATTGCAGGAAATTGGGCGTGGAAACCGGGCTGGAGCCCTTGAAGGTGTAGGGGTTGAGCGTGTCGAAGGTGCCAAATGCCATGACCCGCAAGGTCCCGCCTTTCGGCGCTGCAGGGTTTACCCAATCGAAGTGGGTGAATTTGGCCGGGTACTTGAGCACGCCGAACTGCGTATAACCGTGGCTCTCGGTAATGGTCGCGTTCGCGGTAAAGCTCAAGGCCAGACTTATTAGTAGAAGGAGGGGACGCTTCAAGTCAGAGATCCGATCCAGGCGGCTTGGGCTTTATGATCGGTACAGTAACAGCTTGTTCCGGTTGGAAAAAGCATCTTGAAAAGGGTGACAAACCAATGTGGGAGCGCGCTTGTTGTGGGAGCGGGCTTGCTCGCGAATACGGTGGATCAGTCACTCAAGTATCGACTGGCACCTGT
>NZ_JANLGL010000242.1:0-7616 GCF_024655625.1 Pseudomonas sp. 18.1.10 | reverse complement strand
TGAACCACCGCATTCGCGAGCAAGCCCGCTCCCACACAAGCCCGCTCCCACAGTTTTTTACCGAGTGAGTCAGTTGGTTCTGGCGGCGATGGCTTCGACTTCCACCAGCGCACCCGGCAGTGGCAACGCCACCACTTGCAACGCAGTACGCGCCGGTTTGTTCGGCTGCGCTGGCGTGCCAAAGAACTGCGTGTAGCCGGCCTGCAACCCGGCAAAGTCGAGCTTGCCGCCGGTCTCTTCGGCGCCCACCAGAAATACCCGCAGTTGCACGATATCGCCGAGGTCGAGGTCGTGTTGCTGGAGGATCTGGCGGATCTTGTTGAACACCGACACCGTCTGCACTTCGGTATTGCCATAGGCCGCCGGCGTGCCCGCCGGGGCGTTGGCGTCGTGCAGGTCGGGCAAGGTGCCGCTGACAAAGATCAGGCTGGCGGACGCCGGCACGGTAACGGTTTGCGAGATCGGGAAGTTGCCGACGCTGGTGCGTTGAATGCTGTCGCTCATGATGAAGCTCCTTAGGACGCGGCCACTGCCGCCATCTGACGTTGTTGAGTCACCCGTTCGGCCAGTTGCGCCACCACATGGCGCGCCGAGTTCGCCGCCGATTCCTGCCAGATGCCCACGCCGCTCTGCACCAGGCCGTCACCGGCGAAGTACACGCGGCCAAAACCGGCTTCAAGCAAGGCGCTGGCATCGGCCGGGAAGTGTTCGCGTTGCAGCCATGGGCCTTCGCTGTAGGGGATCTGTTCCCAGGACACCGCCAGCGGGTGGCGCAGGTGTTTGGCATAACCGGGATGCAGCAGCTCCACGGCTTCTTTCGAGGTGGCGTACTGCTGGTCCAACGGTTGCGCGCCGAAGCGGTCGGCGCCCTCGCCCGTCACATAACCGGCCACCAGCAAACCGTCGCGGGTGTTGAGGCCGTTGCTCGGGTACCACAGCAGGCGTGCCGGGTGTTCGATCCACGACAGGCCGCCGTAGGTGCGGTAGTCGGTCTCCCAGAAGCGCGGCGACTGCCACGCCACTTTGGTCGCCTGGTCGCTGCGGGTGCTGAGCAAGGCGGCCTTGATCGGGTCGCTGAAGTCAGTATCGAGCTTGGCCAGCAGTGGCAGCGGCAGGGTCGAGACCAGGTAGTCGGCGCGCACCACCTGTTCGCGGCCGCTGTGCCTGTCGTGATACGTCACCGCGACGCCGTCGTCCAACTGGCGGATCTGCCGCACCTGCGCACCCAGTTGCACCTGGTCGCGGACCCGGGCGTAGAAAGCATCGGTGATGCGGTCCATACCACCCACCGGCTGGAACATGGTCGCCGAGAATTCCGGGAACTCGGTGTGCAGCAATGCGCCCCACAGCTCCGGGTGCAGCAGTTGATCCAGCGCCAGCGGGCTGCGCGCAGCCGGTAATGCGCCGGGATGGGCCGGTGATTCCAGGTGCCCCGAACGGATCGTGCCTTCGAACGCCAGCTCTTGCGAGAGGTCGCCATACACCCGCAAAAACGCCAGCAAGCGTGTGCGTTCTTCGCTGCTCAACACGTCGTCGAGGGCATCACGCTGCACGGCCTTGGCCAGCAGGCCGGACACGCGTCCCCGCGCGTCGTTGATCGCCTGGCCGACGCTGAACGCCGGCTTGTCGATATCCGGGCGCACCTGGGCGCCATGGCTGCTGTTGACCAGCACTTCCAGCGGCACCCCGAGTTCGCTGCAATAGTCGAGGATCGTGCGGTGCTGGCTGGGGATTCGCGCAGGGCCTGCGTTGAAGTAGTGGCCTTGATCGAACGCTGCGGTTTGCGTGCGGCCGTCCTTGTAGTCCACGCGGTCGCCATGGCGGATCGTCCAGGTGCGCCCGCCCACCCGCTCGCGGGCCTCCAGCACTTGCACCTCGAAGCCGGCGCGGGTCAGTTCCAGCGCCGTGACCAACCCGGCAATCCCGGCGCCCAGCACCAGCACGCGAGTGCCCTGCCCCAGGCCGTCCTTGAGTGTCAGCGGTTGCGGGCGGCGGTGCGACGAAGGCCCCAGGCCCAACACCGCCAGGGCATCCTTGAGCGCTTTTTCGCCGCCTACCGCGGCGATGCTCGACAGCGCTTCACGTCGTGTCAGTCCCATGTTCGCCACTCCTTAATCCGGCAGGCCCGGTGGGTTGATTAGCGACTTGTCGACGCGCTCCACGTCCAGGCCCCAGCGTTGCAGCACCTGCTCGTATTGGCCGCCGGCAATCGCGCTTTCCAGGGCGGTGTGGATCGGCTTGACCAGGCCGTTGTCCTTGCGCGTGGTCACGGCGATGTCGGCCTGCAACGGCCAGCCGCCGTTGACGGTGCCGACGCGCTTGATGCCGCCGGTGATCGCCGCGGAATAGGCGTACACCGAGTTCGGCCCGAACAACGCATCACTGCGCCCGGATTGCACCGCCAGTTGCGCGGCGGCCTGGTCGTCGAAGTACTGCAACAGCGCGGGCTTGTTCCCGGCCTTTTCATTCGCCTCGTTCCACGCCAACAGGACTTTTTCCTGGTTGGTGCCGGAGCCGACGATGATCTTCAGCCCGGCGATGTCCGAGGCCTGTTTGATCTCGTTGATCTGGCTGGTGCTCTTCACATAAAAGCCGAGCACGTCCTGGCGATAGGTGGCGAAGTCAAAGCGCTTCTTGCGCGCTTCGGTCACGGTGACGTTGCTGATGACCGCGTCGTATTTGCCCGAGCTGACGCCCAGCGGCCAATCTTCCCAACTGGTCTGCACCACGTTGAGTTGCAGGCCGAGGCTGTCAGCCACCAGTTGCGCGGTGTCGGCTTCGCTGCCGATGGTGGTCTTGTCGTCATTGGCCAGCAGCGCCAGGGGTGGCCCGGCCACGCCGGACACGGCCACGGTGAACTTGCCCGGCTGGGCGAACTTGAAGCCCGGCGGGATCTGCGCGATGGCGGCTTCATTACGCGGCACATGGATGCGCACGCGGTCGGGGCTGAGGTCCACCTGTTGCACGGCGAACGCACTTTGCGCAGCACTGACGGCCAGCGCCAGCAGGGCCACACGGGCAGTAGAAATAAACATGGGCAGTCACTCCTTGAACTAAAGCACCTTGCCGAGAAAGGCCACAGTGCGGGGATGCCGGGGTTGGCGGAAAATCTGTTCAGGCGGGCCTTCTTCGATGAGCTGGCCGTCGCAGAGGAACACCACGTGGTCGGCCACTTCGCGGGCAAAACCGATTTCGTGGGTGACGATCACCAGGGTCACGCCCAGTTGTGTCAGGCCCTTGATCACATCGAGCACTTCGCCCACCAGCTCCGGGTCGAGGGCCGAGGTGGGTTCATCGAACAGCAGCACTTTCGGGTCCAGCGCCAGGGCGCGGGCGATGGCCACGCGTTGTTGCTGGCCGCCGGACAATTGGCGTGGATAGGCGTCGGCTTTATCTGCAAGGCCCACCTTGGCCAGCAGCGCGGATGCCTTGGCCTGCGCTTCGGCCTTGCTCCAGCGCTTGTGGGCCAGGGGCGCCTCGGCGATGTTTTCCCAGGCGCTGAGGTGCGGGAACAGGTTGAAGTTCTGGAACACGAAACCGACGTCGATCCGGCGCTTGAGGATTTCCCGCTCTTTGAGTTCATAGAGCAGGTCGCCCTTGCGCCGATAGCCGACGTATTCACCGTCGATGGTGATGTGGCCGCTGTCGATCTTTTCCAGGTGGTTGATGGTGCGCAGCAAGGTGGATTTGCCCGAGCCCGACGGCCCGAGAATCACCGTGACCTTGCCCGGGTCAATGGTCAGGTGGATGTCTTGCAACACCTGCTGGTTGCCAAAGCGCTTGCCCACGCCCTGGATTTGAATGCGGCCGGCGCGGGCTTCACTCATGGGATTTCTCCTTGAGCCAGCGGCGGATGCGTTGCAACGGCGTCGGTGGCAGCACGCGGGCGGTGCCACGGGCAAAGTAGCGCTCGACGTAGTACTGCGCGCTGGTCAGCACGGTGGTGATAATCAGGTACCACACGGTTGCCACGATCAGCAGCGGGATCACCGCCTGGGTGCGGTTGTAGATGACCTGCACGGTGTAGAACAGCTCAGGCAAGGCCAGCACGTAGACAATGGAGGTGCCTTTGACCAGGCCGATGATTTCGTTGAAGCCCGACGGCAGGATCGAGCGCAGTGCCTGGGGCAGGATGATCCGGAACACCCGGCGCGAAGCCGGCAAACCCAGCGCCGCCGCCGCTTCGTGCTGGCCGGCGTCCACGCCGATCAGGCCGCCGCGAATGATCTCCGCCGCGTACGCCGCCTGCATCAAGCTCAAGCCCAATACGGCCACGGTGAACTGGCTGAGCACGTCCACGGTGGACCATTCGGCGAACACCACGTTGGTGAACGGTACGCCGAGCACGATGTGGTCATACAGGTAAGCGAAGTTGTACAGAATGATCAGCACCAGCAGCGCCGGCATCGAGCGGAAAAACCAGATGTAACCCCAGGCCAACGCCGCCAGCAGCGGCGAGCCCGACAGCCGCGCCAACGCCAGCGCGGTGCCGAGGATCATGCTGAACACCGTGCTCAGCAGGGTCAGCAATAGCGTCTGGCCGAGGCCGCGCAGCACCGAGGGCGAGAAGAACCACTGGCCGAACACGCCCCACTCCCAGCGTGGGTTGGTGGCCAGGGAATGCACGATGCCCAGCAGCACCAGCGCGGCAAAGATCGACCCGGCCCAGCGCCAGGGGTGCCGCGCGGGGACGACTTGCAAGGTCTTGATGGGGGTGGCGACACGGGCCTGGCGCACCGGGCGCGCCGGTTCAATCAGGTCATAGGGTTTGGCGACGATGGGCATGTTCTCTTCCTCGCGGGGGGTGGCCTTAGAAGGCGTAAGTCAGCCGGGTGTAGTAGTAACCGCCGGTAAAACCGAAGGGCGAATAGGTGCCGTAGCTGCTGACCATGGTGCTGCTCGGTACACCTTGTTTTTTCGGGTAGACGTCGAACAGATTCTTGGCGCCGATGGCGACGTTGAGGTCTTTGGTGAGGTTGTAGCCAAGGTCCAGGTCGGTGATCCATTTGGCTGCGTAGACCCGGTCGAGGCTGCGGTCGGCGGAGACGTTGACCTCCTTGTAGGAGCCGTAGCGGGTCAGGGCCAGGTTGAGGTTGAAGCGGTCGATGCTCCAGTCGCCGCCGAGGATCAGTTTGGTGCTCGGCTGCACGCCGGTAATCAGGTTGCGCGCCTGGCGGTCCATCAGGTCATAGGAAGTGCCGAGGATCGTCGTGGATTCCTTGTAGTTGAGGATCCTGGTCTGGTTCCAGTTGAACGCGGCGGTCCACTTCAGCGCGCCGTACTCACCGAGGTCCTGGCTGTAGTTGCTGACCAGGTCCAGGCCCTTGGTGCGGGTGTCGGCGCCATTGATGAAGTACTGGCCGCCGGACGTCGACGTGATGCCATTGCCTTGCAGCACCTGGGTGATTTCCGGGCCGAGCAAGGTGCCGGTGAGGGTAATGCGGTCGCGCAGGTTGATGACGTAGGCGTCGGCGGTGAAGCTCAGGCGGTCGGTGGGCGTGAGGGTGAAACCGAGGCTGAAGTTGGTCGAGCGCTCGGGTTTCAATTCCTGGGCGCCGAGGGCCTGGGCAGCGCCCGAACCCACCGGCAACACGCCGTAGTTGATCGACTGGTACACGCCGTCCACCACGCCATAGGTGGTGGAACGCGCACTGAACAGGCTGTTGGCCAGGGACGGCGCACGGAAGCCATTGCTCACCGTGGCGCGCACGGCGAATTGCGGGGTGAAGTCATACCGGGTGGTCAGCTTGCCGCTGCGCGTGGCGCCGACGCCCTGGTTGTAGTGTTCGTAACGGAAGGCGGTGCCCACGTACCAGTCCGGTACCGGGTTGAAGCCCACATCGACATAACTGGCCAGGCTGTTGCGCGAGGCAGTGGCTTCTTCGTCCGGCGAAATGCCGTTGGTGACCTGCGCTCCGCTTGAGGCGCAATTGCCCGGCGCCTTGCAGTAGCCACCGTTGGCATAGGACTCATAGTCACCGGCCTGCACCTCATAGGTGTCGCGCCGGTGTTCGAAGCCGTAGCTCAGGTCCAGCGGCTTTTGCAGGCCGATATCAAAGCCGCGCTTGAAGTCGAGGTTGGTGGTCAGCTCGGTGGAAATCCACGTGCCCGACGTGAAGTGGTTCGGCGTGGCTTCGCCCAGGGACGGGTTCTGGTTGTGGGTGGTGCCCTGCTCCGCGTCGTTGCGTCCGTAGGTGGTGGACAAATCCCAGGCCCACTCGCCAACGGTGCCTTTGCCACCGAAGGCGGCCTGGAAGTCGTCTTCGTCGATAAACCAGGTGGGCGTGTAGCCGCCGGGGTAGCCGTTGGGGCCGGTGGTGATGGTGTTAGTGATGGTCGGCAGGCGGAAGTTCTGGCCCTGCTCGGCCTTGCGTCGCGAGTAGGTGGTGAATGAGTACAGGCTGAAGTTGTCGTCCACCGGCAGCTCGGCGTTGTAGCCCAGGGTCAGCAGGTTGGTCTTCGGTGTGCCGTAGCCGCCGTACGTCGCACGCCCGGCCTGCTCGTAGGCCTGGGCGTAGGTGTAGCCGTTGGCGCTGGCCTTGTTGTCATCGTTCTGGCTGCGCGCGTCGAGCGCCAGTTGCACGATGCCGCCGTTGCCGATTTCGAAGCCTTTGTTGAGGCTTTGTTGCACGGTCTGTTTCTTGCCGTCGTAGCCAAGGCCGGCGTTGGTCACCGAGGTGCCGCTGGTGTCGGCCTTGAGGATCACGTTGATTACCCCGGCGATGGCGTCGGAGCCGTATTGGGCGGCGGCACCGTCGCGCAGCACTTCCACGTGGTCGATGGCGCTGATGGGGATCAGGTCCAGGTCAGCCGGAGCGGCACCGGTGTTGATACCGTTGATATTCAAGGTGGCGCTGGTGTGGCGGCGCTTGCCGTTGACCAGCACCAGCACTTCGGCGGCGCTCAGGCCCCGCAGGTTGGGGGCACGGGCGATGCCACTGGCGTCCCAACCGGTTTTTTCCGGCAGGGTCAGCGACGGGATCACCGCGCTGAGGGCTTCCATCAACCCGGGCTTGCCGGTGCTCTGCAATTGCTTGGCGCTGACCACATCGATCGGCACCGGGCTGCTGGTGACGGTGCGCTGCTCGGCGCCACGGTTACCGGTGACCACGACGGTCGAGAGAGTGCTGTCGTCCTGGGCCTGGGCGCTGTTGGCCAATAGGGCCAGGGCCAGAACGGCGGTGGGGGTTAACGCTTGCTTCATAGCCATGCCTGCTTATCCAAATCGCGAAGTCGGGCAATCACGCGGTCGTGCGCGGTGCTCGTTTTTTAGGGGATGTGGCGGCGATTTGCGGCTAAGGCGCGTGCGGGGGTTGTATCGGCAACATACGTTGAGTTCCCTTCCAACGATTCTGCTGCGGGCATGATTACCCGGTTATGGGAGCAGAATCTGAATCACGATGGGTACCATCCATGGTCAGGGGTAGGCTGTTGCGATCAAACATAACGGAATGGGTTTTGAAAATATAATGCTGTTTTGGTCTAAGCTAATATTCTTGGATTTCATTATTTTCTTATGATTTTATTCATATAAATAATGTCTTTGATGTATGAAGATCCAAATGTGGCAGCGGGCTTGCTCGCGAAGGCGGTGGGTCAGTCGACAAATTCGGTGG